>JACDBE010000117.1 GCA_013695075.1 Acidimicrobiia bacterium | reverse complement strand
GCGCGCGGCGGCCCGCCGCCGTGGACGTAGCCGTCGGCCAGCCGGGCCATGCGCGCCAGCGCGGGACCGGTCGCGCCGCCGACGAGCAGGTCGGGACGTCGGAGCACGGCGCGGGGGCCCATGGCCTCGTCGTCCCAAAGGTCGCGCAGCCCCGTGAGCTGCTCCTCCAGCCGCGTGCCCCGGCCGGCGTAGTCGATGCCGGCGAGGTTGTAGTCGTCCCTGCGCGCGCCGAGGGCCAGGCCCAGCGTCAGCCGGCCGCCGGACAGCGCGTGCACCGAGGCCGCCTGCTTGGCGAGGCCCGCGGTGTTGCGCAGCGGCCCGATCACGACCATCGTCACGAGCGCGACCCGCTCGGTGACGGCGGCCGCCGCCGCCAGCGCGGTCAGCGGCTCGTAGTTGTCGTATTGCAGACGGTCCAGCACCCCGACGCTCGTGAACGGCCCGGCGTCGGCCCGGTGGGCCCAGTCGACGACGAGCCGGCCCGGCGCCCCCGGCACCGTCGCCGGCAGCCCGATCCCGACCTGCACCTAGACCTCGAAGTCCGGCAGCCGGGTGAGGGCCTGGTCGACCTTCTCCTCCGGGTAGTCGTAGTCGGTCAGGTCGCCCGCGAAGTAGCGGTCGTAGGCGCCCATGTCGAAGTGCCCGTGGCCGCAGAGGGCGGTGAGAATGACCTTCTCCTCGCCTGCTTCGCGGCAGCGCAGCGCCTCCTCGATGCACGCGGCGACGGCGTGGGTCGGCTCGGGCGCAGGGACGATGCCCTCGGTCCGCGCGAAGCGGACCCCGGCGTCGAAGCACTCCATCTGGTTCTTCGCGACCGCTTCGATCAGTCCCAGCTCGTAGACGTGCGACATCAGCGGCGACATGCCGTGGTAGCGCAGCCCGCCGGCGTGGATCGGGTCCGGGATGAAGTCGTGCCCCAGCGTGTGCATCTTCATCAGCGGGGTGAGGCCGGCCGTGTCGCCGTAGTCGTAGGTGTACCGGCCGCGGGTCAGCGACGGGCAGGCGGACGGCTCCACCGCGACGATGCGGACATCGTTGTTGCCCGCGAGCTTCTCGCGCAGGAACGGGAACGACAGGCCGCCGAAGTTCGAGCCGCCGCCGGTGCAGCCGTAGATGACGTCGGGCGTCTCGCCGACCTTCGCCAGCTGGAGCAGCGCCTCCTCGCCGATGATCGTCTGATGCAACAGCACGTGATTGAGCACGCTGCCCAGCGAGTACTTGGTGTCCGGGGCTCCGGCGGCCATCTCCACCGCCTCGCTGATGGCGATTCCCAGCGATCCGGGGCTGGCGGAGTCCTTGGCGAGGACACTGCGCCCCGCCTCGGTGACCTCCGAGGGGCTGGGGTGGACCGTGGCCCCCCACACCTCCATCATCGTCTTGCGATACGGCTTCTGGTCGTATGAAGCCCGCACCTGCCAGATCTCGCATTCCACACCGAATTGGGCGCAGGCGAACGCCAGGGCGCTCCCCCACTGCCCGGCACCCGTTTCGGAGGTGAGCTTGCGCACCCCCTCCTCGGCGTTGTAGTAGGCCTGCGCCACCGCCGTGTTCGTCTTATGCGAGCCGGCGGGGCTGACCCCTTCGTACTTGTAATAGATGCGGGCGGGGGTGTCGAGCAGCCGCTCCAGCCGCCGGGCGCGGTACAGCGGGGACGGCCTCCACAACCGGTAGATGTCGAGGATGGCCCCGGGGATGTCGACATGGCGCTCGGCGGTGACCTCCTGGCCGATGAGCGCCATGGGGAACAGCGGCGCCAGGTCGTCGGGTCCCACCGGTTGGTGAGTTCCCGGGTGCAGCACCGGTGGCGGCGGCTGCGGCAGATCGGCCACCAGGTTGTACCACTGGGTGGGCATGTCCGCCTCGTCGAGCAGCACCTTGGTCAAGTCGCTCATCGCGCCGCCTCCTTGGGGTCGGTCGTGGTTGTGATGTCGTCGAGGACGTCGACCAGTCGTTCGACGTCCTGGGGGGAGTGATAGATGCCGAAGCCGATGCGGAGTCGATCGGCCCGCCGGTCGACGGTCACCCCCCGCTGCGCCAGGGCCGCCGCCAGTCCTGCCGCCTGCGGTCCGCGGAACGTGAGGAAGTGGCCCCGCACCGCGAACGAACCCGCCTCCGGGATCAGCTCGCCGAGATCGAGACCGGCATCGGCGCCGGCGGCGAGGAACCGGCGCTGCAGGTCCTCGACGTGGGCGTGGATTGCGGCCACGGTGATGCCCCGTTCGTCGAGCAGCCGCTGCACGGCGTTGAAGCGGTAAAGCCCCGACGGATCGAAGGTGGCACCCCAGAACCGCCCGGCGTCGGTGGGGTAGCCGACGGTGCCGGCGTCGCCCTCCAGCTGGTCGAACTCGGCATACCACCCGGTGTCCACCGGTCGCCGCACCCGCCCCTCGGGGCAGTGCATGAAGCAGGCCCCCTCACCGGCCATGGCGTACTTGTAGCCCCCCGCCAGGTAGAAGACCCGTCCCGCCACCGGACCCAGGAGGGTGGGGACGGCCATGAACCCGTGGTAGCCGTCGATGACGATCTCTCCGTCAAGTGGCAAGGACAGAACCATTCCCGCCAGGTCGGACACGGCGTACCCCGAGTCGAAGAAGACCTGGCTGAGATAGGTGAGGTCGTGCTCCCGTGCCTCGGCGGCGGCGAGGAACCGGTAGGGGAAGGTGTCGAACGGCTCCACCGGGATGCGGGTGACGGCGGCCCGACGGGTTTCCTCCCAGCGCGCCCCTTGGCGGCGGAAGCTGTGGAATTCGCCATCGGTGGTGAGGATCCTGATCGGCGACGGCAACGCCGACGCCAGCCGGTTCACCAGCTCATGGGTATTGGGGGCGAAGGCGATGGTGCCCGGGTCGGGGAGCCCTAGCTGCCGGGTGATATGGCCCTGCGCCTCGGGAACGACCTCCTCCATGACCCGCTGCCACTTGTCGTCGATCGACTCGGCGGCATCGAGCCACGCCTGGCGGTGGGCGTCGAAGGTGACGTCCGGCCACGGATGGTGGCTGTGGGCGGCAAAGTGCATGCGGCCGTCGCCGAGGAACCGGGAGAACAGCTGGGCATGGCTCACGGGGTGGGGTCACCTCCGGCGGCGACGTCGAGATGGAAGCGCATCACCCTGGCTACCGATGCCGGCAGCTCGGGGAGCAGCGAGCGCGGAACGTAGTAGGTGGCCAGGTCGAACAGGTCGGCCCACACCCGATGGGCACGAGCGGTGTCCTTCAGGTAGTCGTGCCCGCTGGTGCCGCCGGTGCCGATCTTGGCCCCGATCATGCGGATCACCATCAGGGCGTGGCGGTCCCGCCAGGCGGTGAACCCCTCGTCGACGTCCATCAGCGATTGCAGCACGCGGAAGGGAAGCTGCAGGATGGGCTCGTCGCGGTACAGGTTGATGAGCAGGGCGGCGAGGAAGGCGGTGCGGCTCATCCGCCGCTCGCCCTGCGCCTGGAGTTCGGCGTAGGCGTCGTCGTCGAACAGCGATGCATAGGTGGCGGCAGTGGCGTCGAACCGCACCAGCTGCTCCTTGCGGCCCTCCTCGGTGAGGTTGGGGTTGGCCTCGATCAGGGCTCGGTCGGCGGCGAGGACAGCGTCGACGGTGCCCCGGTACGACGCCCAGAAGGCGTACTCCCCCACCTCGAGGAAGGGGGTGCGCTCCAGCCAGGCCTCCACCAGGTCGAACAGGCTGGGGCGGCGCTGCGAGGCCTCCAGCAGAGCCCGGTGATCGTCGCTGAACCGGGTGAGATAGGGGGCGTCGTTGATGGGCAGCCGACGCTCCGGATCGAGCCCGAGCAAATTCTCGATGAGCCGGAACTGGAGGCTCTGGAAGCCCGAGGCGGGCACCAGCAGGTCGCGAAACTCGAGGAAGTCGAGCGGGGTCATCGTCTCCAGCACGTCGAGATGGTCGAGCATGATCCGCTGGATGGCGTGGATCCGCTCCAGATGTGCCACCACCCGCCCCATGCTCCGCTCGGGGACGGTGGGCTGGGCAAAGACCGCCAGCACCGACTCCAGCTCGTGGAGGATCTGGCGGAACCACAGCTCGTACGCCTGGTGGACGATGATGAACAGCAGCTCGTCGTGGGCGGGGCGTCCCCGCTCCACCGACAGGGGGCGCTGAGCGTCGAGCAGCCGGTCCAGCTGCAGGTACTCGTGGTAGTAGACGGGCCCTTCGCTCATCCACAGATCCTCTCGGCCGTCTGCCTCGCCGGTTCGGGTGCGGTCCCTCCCCCAGCGACCGGCCGCCCGATCGGTCCTATCCGTATCATGACCCGGCCCGCTCGCCTCGGCAACAAGGACAGGATCGCCGCCGTGACCGCCCGTGTCGACTCGGTCCCGGAATGGGTCAACATCGCCGACGCCTTCCTGGCGGACCGGATCGCTTGTGGTGGCGGCGATCGCATCGCCCTGCGCCTCCCCGACCGCACCCAGACCTACAACCAGGTGGAGCGTCTCGCCGGGGGGTACGCCGCCGCCCTGCGGGAGCTGGGAGTGCACCGTGAGGACCGGGTGGTGCTACTCCTCGACGACGGTACCGATTTTGTGGGGGCCCTGTTCGGGGCGCTCAAGCTGGCGGCCGTGGTGGTGATGGTCAACCCGGAGCTGGCGGCGGACCGGATCGCCGAGATCCTCGACCTGGCCCAACCCCAGGCCGTGGTTCACCAGGACAGGCTGGACAAGGTGGTGGCCGGCGCCGTGGCCGCCTCGTCGGCGGTACCGGCCTTGTTGTCGGTGCCCGCCACCGGTCTCGAGGTCGATGCCTCGGTATCGGCGGCCCCCACCCACCGTGACGATCCGGCGCTGTGGCTCTTTAGCGGGGGCACCACCGGGGTGCCCAAGGCGGTGGTGCAGACCCACGGCTCGTTCCTCAACACCACCCTGCGCTACGCCCAGGAGACCCTGGGGTACACCGCAGACGACATCACGGTGTCGGTGCCCAAGCTGATCTTCGGGTACGCCACCGGCTCCAACCTGTTCTTCCCGTTCTCGGTGGGCGCCTCGGCGGTGCTGTTCCCCGAGCCAACCACGGTGGCGTCGCTCACCGCCCACATCGCCCGGCACCGGCCCACCATCCTCATCACCGTCCCCACCATGATGGGGCGGATGCTGGCCGACCCGGTGGCTCGCCGCGCCGACCTGTCCGGCATCCGCTTCGCCACCTCCGCCGGGGAGGCGCTGCCGGTGGAGCTGTACCACCGGTGGAAGGACACCTATGGGGTGGAGCTGCTGGACGGGTTGGGCACCGCCGAGATGTGGCACATCTTCGTCTCCAACCGCCTCGGCGACGTCCGCCCGGGGACGCTGGGCAAACCGGTAGCCGGCTTCGAGGTGCGGGTGTGCGACGATGACGGCAACCCGGTCCCCACCGGCGACATCGGCCGGCTGTGGGTGCGGGGCGGATCACGGGCGTGGGGCTACTGGCGCGACCTACCGCGGACCATGGAGACGTTCCGCGGCGAGTGGGTGGCCGGCAGCGACCTGGTCCGCTACGACGAGGACGGGTACCTGGAGCACCACGGCCGGGCGGACGAGGCCCTCAAGGTCTCGGGTCGGTGGCTGGCGCCCCAGGAGGTTGAGAGCTGCCTGCTGAGCCACGAGGCGGTGGCGCAATGCGTGGTGGTGGGGGTCGGCGACGCCACCGGGCTGGTGAAACCGGTGGCCTTCGTCATCCCGGCCCAACCTCGCCCCGGGCTGGAGGCGGAGTTGATCGACCACGTGCTGGCCCGCCTCGAGCCGTACAAGCATCCCCGTCAGGTGGTGCTGGTCGACGACTTCCCCAGGACCCACCTGGGTAAGATCGACCGCGCCGCCCTCAGGGCCCAAATCAAGAAACTTTGAGCGATTTCCATCGCAATGCGATGGAAATCGCTCAAAGTTTGCCGATTCTTGGGTATAGCCGCCGGGCGATGATGGTGCGCTGCACCTCGGAGGCACCCTCGTAGATGCGGGGAGCCCGCACGTCGCGGTAGAGCCGTTCCAGCAGGTGGCCTCGCTCCAGGGCCCGGGCACCGTGGATCTGGATGGCGTCGTCGATCACGCGTTGCGCCGTTTCGGTGGCGACCAGCTTGGCCATCGATGCCCGGATCGTCAGCGGCTCGGCGCCGGTGTCGAAGGCGCGGGCGGCGTCGTACACCACCAGCCGGGCGGCGTGGATCGAGGTGGCCATGTCCGCCAGCTTGTGCGCTACCGCCTGCAGCCGGTGGAGCGGGCCGCCGAACGCCTGGCGGGATCCGGCGTGGTCGATGGCCGCCTCCAACGCCGCCTGCGCCATCCCCACGGCGAAGGCGCCCACCGACGGCCGGAACAGGTCGAGGGTGCTCATGGCCACGGCGAAGCCCCGGTCCACCTCGCCGAGGAGATGGTCGCCGGGGACGAACACCCCGTCGAAGGTGAGGGTTCCCACCGGGTGGGGGGCCACCAGGTCGAGGGAACGGCCGCCCAGACCCGGGGAGTCGCCGGGGACGGCGAAGGCGGTGACCCCGGCGGCACCGGCGCCGGGGGTGGTCCGGGCGAACACGGTGGCCACGTCGGCCTCGGGGGCGTTGGAGATCCAGGTCTTCTCCCCGGTGAGGCGCCAGCCGTCGCCGTCCGCCTCTGCGGCCAGCTCGAGGGCGGCCGCATCGGAACCGGCACCAGGTTCGGTGAGGGCGAAGGCCGGCACCGCCTCGCCCCTGGCGATGGGGGGGATCCACCGCGCCGCGATCTCGGGACGGGCAGCGCGCAGCACCGGGTACGCGCCCAGACCCTGCATCGCCAGGGCGGTCTCCGCCTCGGGGGATTCGGCAGCCACCGCTTCCCGCAGTAGGCACAGGGTGAACGCCGAAACCTCCCCGGGCAGGCTGCCGCCGTGGCTGGCGGGGAACAGGCGCCCGACCAGCCCGACGTCTGCCAGGGCGCCGACCAGCGCCCGGTCGAGCCGACCCGGGGTCCCGGCCGCGGCCACCCCGGCCAGCCGTTGCCGGCTGAGCTTGCGCACGGCGGCGTAGTCGTCGAGCTCGGCGGCGGTCAGCGCCACCGGACGGGGCAGGGTCGGTGGCCAGGAGGTCACGGTTGCAGACGCTGTAACGGGTCCTGGGCGCGGCGGCGTGCCGTCCGTCCCGACAGGTACTGCACCGGCCAGTGGTGACCGGGATAGTCCAGGTCGATGGCGGCGTTGAGGGTCCAGTAGGGGTCGACCAGGTGCGACCGGGCCAGCAGGCACAGGTCGGCCCGGCCCGACACCAGGATGGTGTTGACGTCGTCGATGCTCGACACCGCCCCCACCGTCATCGTCGGGATCCCCACTTCCTGGCGAACACGGTCGCTGAACGGCGTCTGGTACAGCCGCCCGTAGCGGGGCTGCTGGTGGGGATGGACCTGGCCGGTGGACACATCGACGATGTCGGCCCCGGCACCGGCGAGGGCGGCGGCGATGGCCACCGCGTCGTCACCGTCGTTGCCGCCGGGCGTCCAGTCGGTGGCGGAGAACCGCACCGACAACGGCAAATGATCGGGCCACACCGCCCGCACCGCCGCCACCACCCGCAACGGGTAGCGGAGGCGATTCTGCGCCGAACCTCCGTAACCGTCCCGGCGCAGGTTCGACAGCGGGCTGAGGAAGCTGGACAGCAGGTATCCGTGGGCGAAGTGCAGCTCGAGCAGGTCGAATCCGAGCTGGGCACCGCGCCGGGCGGCGGCCACGTGCTCGTCGACGACGGCCGCCATGTCGTCGCCGGTCATCTCCATCGGCACCTGGTTGCGGGTGTCCCACGGCACCGGCGAGGGGGCCAGCAGCTGCCAGTTGGCATCGTCGAGCGGCTCGTCGTCGCCGTCACCCTCCCAGGGCACCTTGACCGATCCCTTACGCCCGGCGTGGCCCAGCTGCAACCCGATCTTGGCGCGGGTGTGGCGGTGGACGAAGTCGACGATGGGGGCCCACGCCTCCTGCTGGGTGTCGTTCCACAGCCCGGTGCACCCCGGGGTTATCCGTCCCTCCGGCGACACACAGGTCATCTCGGTCATCACCAACCCGGCGCCGCCAACGGCACGGCTCCCCAGGTGCACCAGGTGCCAGGCGTCGGGAATCCCGTCCACCGCCGAGTACTGCGCCATCGGCGACACCACCACTCGGTTGTCCAGCCGCAGCTCGCGCAGCGTGAACGGGTAGAACATGGGCGGGGTGTCCGGTGACGGGGCGCGGTGCGCCGGCGGCATCGACCCGTGGAACCAGGTGCGGATGCGGCCCATCAGCGCCGGGTCGCGCAGCTCCAGGTTGTCGTAGGTGATCCGCTGCGACCGGGTGAGGAGTTGGAAGACGAACTGCTCCATGGGCAGGTCGACGTACCGGGCCACCGAGGAGAACCAGGCCTGGGAGGTGTCCGCCGCCCTCTGCAGGCTGGCTGCCGCCGGAGCCCGGACCTCCTGGTAGGCGTCGAGGGCGGCGGGGATGTCTTTCGGGGCCGCGGCGATGGCTTCGGCCAGGGCGATGGCGTCTTCCAGAGCCAGCTTGGTTCCCGAGCCGACCGAGAAGTGGGCGGTGTGGACCGCGTCCCCCAGCAGCACCACCCTGCCGTCGTGCCAGCGCGAGCAGCGCACCGTGGGGAAGGTGCGCCACACCGAGGCGTTGCCGATGACCCCTTCGCCGTCGAGATGATGCCCGAACACCTCCTCGGCGAAGGTGAGCGCCGCCTCGTCGGATTCGCCCGGTGGCAGCGGACCGGTGGCGTCGAGCCCGCTGCGGAGCCAGGTGGCCTCGTCCATCTCCACGATGACGGTGCTGGTCTTCTCGTCGTATGGGTAGCAGTGCGCCTGTACCACCCCGTGGGCCGTCTCCTCGAAGAGAAAGGCGAAGGCCGCGAACACCTTGCGGGTGCCCAGCCAGATGAACCGAGCGGTGCCGGATTCGATGCTGGGCTGGAACACCGGGGAGCCGGCCACCCGGGTGGCGCTGTGCACTCCGTCTGCGGCCACCACCACGTCGTAGTCATCGAGGTCACCAACGCTGACGGGGCGTTCGAAATGAACTCGGGCGCCCCGCTCTACGGCGCGTTCGGCCAATACCTGCAGCAGTCGCAGCCGAGCAAGAGCCGAGAACCCATGTCCAGTGGAGCGGACCCATTGCCCCCGGTGGTGCACGTCGATTTCGCCCCACGAGCGGAACTCGGCCGTCATGCGGGCAAAGGCGGTGGGGTCGGCGGCGGCGATCCCGTCCAGGGTCTCGTCGGAGAAGACCACCCCGAACCCAAAGGTGTCGTCGCGCCCGTTGCGCTCGAACACGTCGACTTCGATCGAGGGGTCCAGGCTGCGGAGCTGGGCGGCCAGAAACAGCCCCCCCGGACCGCCCCCGATGCAGGCAAGGCGCATCCAGCGAGGATACCCCCCACCCGGAGGACGGCTGTGGAGGCACCATGGGCCGCCCCCAACTCGTAGGGTGACGGCGACACGACCCCGATCCTGTGGAGCGGTCTCGACATGACGGTACGACGCGCCGCCGTCACCGGCGGAAACAAGGGGATCGGCCTGGCGGTGGTGGAACGCCTCGCCGCCGACGGCTTCTCGGTCGTGGCCATGGGCCGGGACGAGGCTGCGCTGGCCAAGGTCGCCGCGGCTATGCCCGACACTGTGGAGACGGTGGCCTGTGACGTGGCCGACGCGGACAGCATCGCCGCCGCCTTCTCCGCCACCGGGCCGTTCGACGTGCTGGTCAACAACGCCGGGATCGCCGACTCCGCTCCGGTGCGCAAGCTTCCTGCGGAGCAGTGGGAGCGCCTGATGCGGGTCAACGCCCTGGGACCTCTGCTGTGCATCCAGCAGGTGTTGCCCACGATGATGGAGCGTGGCTACGGCCGTATCGTCACCGTGGCCTCCATCGCCGGCCACCAGGGTGCCCCCTACATCGCGGCGTACGCCGCTTCCAAACACGCCGTCATTGGGCTGATGCGGTCGCTGTCCGCCGAAGTGGCCGGCACCGGGATCACTGCCAACTCGGTGTGCCCCGGCTACGTACGCACCGAAATGACCGACCAGTCGATCCGCACCATCAGGTCGAAGACGGGACGCAGCGACGACGAGGCGATGCAGATCCTCATTGGACGGACCCGGTTGGGCCGTTTGATCGAACCCGAGGAGGTGGCCGCCGCCGTCGCCTATCTGGTGAGCCACGGCGCCGCCGCCGTCAACGGTCAGTCGATCCTCATCGACGGTGGGGACCTGCAGCAGTGAGCCCAACCCGCGCCAGCGCTCCGCTCACCGACGACTGGGAGCACTTCCGGTTCGAGATAGACGGCGAGGTGGCCACCATCACCCTCGACCGACCCGACCGACTCAACGCCCTCACCTTTGCGGTGTATGCCGACCTGCGCGACCTGTTCACCCAACTTCCCCACCGCAGCGACGTCGAGGCGGTGGTCATCACCGGTGCCGGCGGCGGGTTCTGCTCGGGAGGCGACGTCGAAGGGATCATCGGCCGGCTGCTGGAGATGGACGCCCGTGACCTGCTCGACTTCACCACGATGACGGGCGCCGTGGTGCGGGCCATGCGGGAATGCCCCATTCCCGTCGTCGCCGCCGTCAACGGCACCGCCGCCGGGGCTGGGGCGGTGATCGCCCTCGCCGCCGACTTCCGGATCGTTGCCGACACCGCCCGCTTCCACTTCCTGTTCACCAAGGTAGGGCTGTCCGGTGGCGACATGGGTTCGGCCTACCTGCTCCCCCGGCTGGTGGGGCTGGGCCGAGCAACCGAGATCCTGATGCTGGGCGACCCGGTGGACGCCGCTACCGCCGAACGCATCGGGCTGGCCAACCGGGTGGTACCGGTCGACAAGGTGGTTCCGGTGGCCGCCGACCTGGCGGGCCGACTTGCCACCGGCCCCACCTTCGCCAACCGGGCCACCAAGTCGCTGCTCACCAGGGAGCTCGACATGGACCTGGCCGGGTCGCTCGAGCTGGAGGCGATAACCCAGGCACTGCTGATGACCACCGCCGATCATGCCGAGTTCCACGCCGCCTTCACCGCCGGGCGTCCCCCGCAGTGGCGGGGACGATGACCACCCCGCACCGGATCGTCCATCCCGACGACCTGGCACCCGCCGTCGGCTTCAGCCACGGCGTGGTCGCCGGTCCGGGCCGGACGCTGCAGGTGGCTGGCCAGATCGCCGTCGACGCCCACGGGGTCGTCGTCGGCGACGACTTCGCCACCCAGTTCGGCGTCGCCCTGGGCAACGTCGTGTCGGTGGTGAGGGCCGCCGGCGGTGAGCCTCACCACATCACCGCCATGAACGTGTACACCACCGACATCGACGGCTACCGCAGCGCCCGACGCAGCCTGGGGGCGGTTTGGCGCCGCCACATGGGGCTCCACTTCCCGGCGATGGCGCTGCTGGGGGTGGCCGCCCTGGTCGAGCCCGGAGCGCTGGTGGAGATCACCGCCACCGCCGTGGTCCCTGACTGATCGGGCGGCATCGCGCCGCTAGGTCCCGATTCTTAGGACCGAAACGCGTCGCTGGTGGCGCGTTTCGGTCCTAAGAAGGTCCGGGCGGCATTGCGCCGCCTGGTGGCCAGTTAGTCCGGGTCCGCCGGCTCCCAGGTGGTGTCGATCACGCAGAAGCGGTTGCCCTCGGGATCGGCGAGGATGACGTAGTCGGCGTCCGCCGGCTTGCGATCCCAGGGCACCTCGGTGGCGCCCAGGTCGATGAGACGGCGGACCTCCTCGGCCTGGTTGTCGGTGTACAGGTCGAGATGGATGCGGGGCGGGAGGGTGAGTGGCGCGGGCCACCTGTCGAGCGACACGTTGGGGCCGACGCCGTGCTTGGGCCGGAGCAGGGCGAAGGTGTCGTCGTCGCCTCCCTCCGGGCCTCGGGGCACGTAGTCGAGGGCGGCGGTCCAGAACGCCACCTGACGGTCGAGGTCGTCGACGCGGATGACAATGGAGCCGACGGTGAGCATCGCTATTCGGAGTCGGCGCGGCTGGGAACTTCCTGGACCAGCCAGCTGTTCCCGTCGGGATCGGCGAAGGTGGCGTACGACCCGTACTCGCCGCGGTTGGGATCGGGTCCCGGCTGCTCGCCCTCGGCCCCGTAGTGGAAGATGTCGCCGACGGGGATGCCGAGATCCTTGAGCTCCTGGTGGGCCTGTTCGATATCGCTCACCACCAGGTAGGTCCCCACGTACGAGCCAGGCTCGGACTGCGGCATACCCATGCCGAACGTGATCGAGCATTCCGATCCCGGCGGGGTGAACTGCACGATGCGGATGCCGGGTGCCGGTTCGATGTCGACGTCCAACCGCCAGTTCGCCTGCTGGTAGAACGCCTTCGCCCGGTCGATGTCGCTGACGGGAAGCGTGATCGCCTCGATGCGGTACTTCATGCCGCCACCCTAGGAGGGCAGGGGCCGCTCAGGCTCGGGCGAGGACCACAGTGCGCCATATCGTCCCGGTCCGGTCGTGGATTACCTGGAAACCGGCGGTGGCCAAGGCGCCCATCATGGCTGCCACCGGGTGTACAAAACCGCGGAACCCACACCCGGTGAGCCCGATGACCCGGTTGCCCACGGCGATCGCCCCTCTGGTCCACCACCGGTCCACGGGGAAGGTGAGGCCGACCACCTTGCCCGCCAGCCGCCCGGCGGCGTCCAGCATCGGCTCCCAGAGCGGGTAACAGCAGACGACGCGGTGGTGAATGACCACGTCGGCCGGCAAGAGCGTGGGGGCGGTGACCACGAAGTCACCGAGCCGCCGCTCTACCCGGTCGGCAAGGTCGAGGCGGGCGAGCAGATCGACGGCGTCGGGCTCCCAGCCCGGCGACAGCTCGACGTTGACCGCAGTGGCGGCGCCGGCACGC
>JACDBE010000088.1 GCA_013695075.1 Acidimicrobiia bacterium | reverse complement strand
ACCTGTACCGCAACCGCCGCCCTCGTCGTCGACGAGCCCACCGCGGTGACAGTCGACAACGGCGACGATCCCGGTCGGGTGGGGTGGAACGAGGTGGTCGTCACCGGCAGGGGGGTCGATCTCGTCGCCGAGGCCCCGACGGCGAGCCCGAGCGGTCTGCTCACCTTGTTCCCCGACGGGGCCAGTAGCGACGTGCGGCGGGTCACCTTCACGGTCGGTCCCGGCGCCGGCGGGGCCGTGGCCGGTGTCCTCCCCGAGACCGTGGCCGCCCCTCCGGTGGTGGGGGCACTGGGCGACCTGGTGGCCGGCGGGGGCAGCCCGGGGGCGATCGCCGTCGCCATCGGCGCCGCCTTCGCCCTCGGGCTGGGTCACGCCCTGGCCCCCGGGCACGGCAAGACCCTCATGGCGGCGTTCCTGGTGGGCCGATCTGGGACCATCCGCAACGCCGTAGGACTGGGGGTGTCGGTGGCGGTGTCACACACCCTGGGGGTGGCGGTGCTCGGTGTGCTCACGTTGGCAGCCTCGTCGGCGTTCGAGCCGGCCGTCATCTACCCGTACCTGTCGATGGTGGCGGCGGTCATCGTGCTCGGGCTGGGCGCTTCGCTGCTGGTGCGGGCGGTCGCCCGCCTTGCCAACCGGGGCAGGCACGAACACGTGGGCCACGATCTCGTCGAGGCCCGCTCCCACGTGCACGCCGGTCACCCCGGTCACGGAGGCGGCTCCGATCACGATCACCCCCAAGGCCACGGTCAGGCTCACGGCCCCGAGCATGACCATGCGCACGGCCAGTCGCAGGACCACGGTCATTCCCACGACCACGCACACGGATCATCCGGGCGATGGTGGCGGCACCGCCATATCGCTATCGACCCCGCCGGGGGATGGAAGGCGTTCGCCGCCCTCGGGTTGTCCGGCGGGTTGGTGCCGTCGGCCTCGGCTGTGGTGCTGCTGCTGGGCGCCGTGCACCTGGGTCGTGTCGAGCTGGGGGTGGTGCTGGTGGCCGCCTTCGGGCTGGGCATGGCGGCGGCGCTTACCGGGGTGGGGGTGCTGGTGGTCCTGCTCGGCGGGCGCGGTGTGGAGTTGCTGAGCAGAAGAGCGGCCCCGGGTCTGGTGGCTGCCGTCCCGGTTCTGGCTGGGCTCCTGGTCCTCGGCGTGGGGGCCATCATGACGTGGAGCGCCCTCGCCGGCTTCGGTTGACCTGGTTCCCCTATCGCTCGGCGGTGAGAACGAAGCGGGCCACGGTCTCGATGTGGAAGGTCTGGGGGAAGATGTCGACCGGGGTGGCCCGGTCCAGGGTGTATCCCGACCGGGCCAGAGCCTTCGTGTCGCGTGCCAGGCTGGCGGGGTCGCATGACACGTACACCAGCGTACGGGGGAGCGGCGCGGTAACCGCAGCGACGGCACCTTCGCCCAGGCCGGTGCGCGGCGGGTCGACCACAGCCACCGTCCACGGGTCATGGGCACCGTGCCGCTCCATCTTGCCGGCGACGATGTCTACGTTGTCGAGCCCGGCGGTGGTGACGTTGTAGCGGAGATCGTCGACCGCCACCGGGTGGCTCTCCACGGCGATGACCCGGGCGACCGAGCCGGCGACAGCTATCGAGAACAAGCCGCCGCCGGCGTAGCCGTCCAGCATCACGTCGTCGGGACGTAGCCCGGCCGCTTCCGACACCAACGTCAGCAATGTCGCCGCTCCCGGGGTGGAATTCTGGAAGAAGGCGTCCGCGGTGATGCGGAAGCGATGGTCGGCCACAACCTCGGTGACCCACGGGTCGCCGGCGATGGCTTCGTAGCCGTCCCGGTGGCGGCGCACCACCGACGCCTCCCAGGTGTCGACGTGGTCGGGGACAGGACCGGTGAGCACCACCATGGCGTCGCCGGTGGCGCTGCCCACCCGCAGCGTCAGTCGCTCCACCCCGTCGAGCATGCCCAGCCGGTGGAACAGGGCCTCCAGGGAAGGCTCCAGCAGCCAGCAGTGATCGATGGGGACCGGCGACCTGGAGCCCTTGCGGTACAGCGCCGGCCGTCCCCGATCGACGGTGAAATCCATCCGGTTGCGGTAGCCATAACCCCCGGTGGGCGCCACCGTGGGCATCACATTGGGATCCGCCAGCCCACCGAGGTGGCGCAGCTGGCCGGCAAGGATCGACCGCTTCCAGTCGAGCTGGACAGCATGTTCGGCGAACTGCCACTGGCAGCCTCCGCACGACCCGAAGTGGGCACAGGGCGGGGTCACCCGCCCCGGCGAAGGCTCGGTGATGGAGCGCAACTCGACCCGGCCCCAGGCACCTTTGTCGACGGCCACCTCACCGATCAGTCGTTCGCCCGGCATGGCGCCGGCCACGAACCACGTCTTGCCATACAACCTGGCGACGGCCTCACCGCCGTGGGCCATGTCATGGGGACTGAGCTCGATCATCTGTTGGTCCCCCGGTGGCAGGCCAGCGCAAGGCGGTGGCATGTGTCTACATTAATGCGGTATTGTATCCACAATGGATGTGGGGATTCGCCATCTAAAACAGCATCTCTCCCAGTACCTTGACCGGGTGGAGCGTGGCGAGGTCATCCGGATCACCGATCGGGGCCGGCCCAAGGCGATCTTGGCTCCGATACCGGGAAAGGCCTCATTCGACCGCGGGGTGGAGGAAGGCTGGATCACCGCTGGGCGCGGCGGGCCCTTACCGGCGTTCCGGCGTGCCGCTGGCGGGCGCGCGATCGCCGATGTGCTCGGCGAGGACCGGGGTCAGTGACGACGTATGTCGACAGCAGCGCCCTCCTGAAGCGCTACGTGGACGAGCCTGACAGCTCGCGCGCCGAGGAACTGCTCGCCGCCGATCCGGTCCTGGCCACCGGCAAGCACACCATCGTCGAGGTCCGTCGCAACCTTTCCCGGTTGCTGGCCGGGGACGAGTACCAGCGGGCGCGGTCGGCCTTCTTCGACGACATCGGCCGCTTGGCCCTCATCGACCTTGACGGTCGGACGGTCGAACTGGCGGCGACCGCCGCCGAGTTGACCGGGGCCCGCACCCTCGACGCCCTGCATCTCGGTGCCGCACAGCGTCTGGGGACAGGGGTACCGCTGCTTACGTTCGATGTCCGGCTCGGCCGGGCAGCCAGCGAGCTGGGGTTTACTGTCCTCGGCGCCTAGGCCGGTCTGCTCAAAGGCGAGGGCCGGGCAGTAGCCCGGCCCTCGCTGGTTGTGTTGTGTCGGGCGGTTCGGCTAGCGGTGCCGCCACACGATGCGACCCCTGGTCAGGTCGTACGCCGAAACCTCGAGTTCGACCCTGTCGCCGGGGATGATGCGGATACGACGCCCGTGCCGCATCCGCCCGGAGGCTCGGGCGACGACCTCGTGTCCGGAGTCGAGACGAACCTTGAAGTTCGCGTCGCGCATCGTGGCGATGACGACGCCCTCGGCCCGGAAGTAGTCCTCGCCCGATGCCACGTCAGCGCCTCGGCTGGCGCGGCCGTGCCTCGTTCACCGTCAGCGGGCGGCCGCCGAAGTCGGCCCGGTTGAGCTGCTCAATGGCGTTGGAGGCCACCGAGTCGGGCATCTCGACGAAGCCGAATCCCCGGGAGCGGCCCGTCTCGCGGTCGGTAATCACCGCTGCCGAGGTCACCTCGCCGTACTCGCCGAAGAGCCGCTCCAGATCGGCCGCGGTGGTCGTGAAGGGAAGGTTCCCTACGTAGATGTTCATAAGGCGACTTGCCTCTTCCTTGTCGACATGGTGGCCCTCGTGGCCACCCCCTGTTTCTGCCGGACTCCGACTCGGGCTCGTCCGACCAGGTGGGGAACCAACAAGGGGGAATCTGCGAGTCACCGCCGAAGCAGCGGTATGAACAATAGCCCGCACGGCACGACCGGGGGGGCGCGAACTGGACAACGTCCAAACCGGTCGTCCGGTGGCTCCGAACATCAACGGGTGCGCTCGCCGCAGCCGTCCCACCCCCTAGGACGTGGATGTCAGAGTTCAGCAACATTCTGCACAGGATCACGGCCGGTGACGAGCACGCCGTCGCCGATCTGTACCGCTTCAGCTACGTCGACTGCCTGCCCATCGCCCGCCGCGTCCTGGTGTCGGAGCATCTGGCGGAGGAGGCGTTCCAGGAGGCCTTCATCCAGTTCTGGGTCGGCCTCGAGGAAGTCGACGGCGACCGGGCCCTTGGCTTGCTCAAGGTGCTGGTACGGCGTCGGGCCATCGACTCGGTGCGTCGGGAGGAACGAAACCGCGAGCTGACCTCGACCGACGGAACGGCCGTCCCGGATCCGGCCGAGGGCCTGGTGAGCCGAGATGAGGCCAAGGCGGTGGTGGAGGCGGTGACCGAGCTGGAGGAGCCGCTGCGCACGGCCGTCATCCTGGCGTTCTACGACGAACAGCCCTACCGGCGGGTAGCCGAGATCATGGACGTTCCCGAAGGCACGGCAAAGGGTTGGATTCGCACCGCCCTGGTCCGGCTGGAGCGACGTCTGAACAAACACGCCGCCCGTATCGAGGAGGTGCGGGGTGGCTGACGCGTTCCGCCCACGAGAAACCAGCATCCGGTCGGTTGGCCCAGGCGAATGGATACGAGTAAGGCAAGACGGCCGGGGGCCAGGACCATTCGGACAGGACAACGTGAGGGCGGGGGCACGGTGATACAGGAGCGTGAGGTCGACACCGTCCCTGCGGTCCCGACTCCGGTGCGTCGCCGCTCTAGCCTCAGGGGTCCCGCGCTGGTGGTGGCTGGTGCGGTCGTCGGGCTAGGCCTGGCATATGTCTTGAGTCTCGACCTCTTCTCGACGCCGGCGCCCGTCTCCCCGGACCTCCCGGCGGCCGCCGCCGCCAGTGAGTCCCCCGAGCCAGCGCCGGCACCTGCCTCACCCGGTGCGGTCGACGCCCAGACCGCGGTCGAGGTGTTCCTCGACGCCGAGGCGCAGCGCGACTACGCCGGATCGTACGACATGTTGAGCGCCGCCGATCTGCAGCAGGTGCCCAGCGTGGCGGAATGGATCGCCGTCCATGCTGACGTTCTCCCGCCCATCCTCGGTTACCAGGTGGAGCAGACCACCGTTGACGGTGCCCGCGCCGAGGTGGTGACCATCGTCCAGTTCGAGCCCGATCTCAACCCGGTCGTGGGCCTGGCGCCCGGGCAGGCACAGATCACCTGGACGGCAATAGCCGAAGACGACGGCGGGTGGAGGGTGGCGTTGGGCGATTCCAGGATCGAGCCGATCTACCCCCCCGACGAGGAAGCCGTCTCCGCAGTGGCCTCGTGGGTGATGGCCCGGCAGGGATGCCAATCGGGCGTTTCGGCCGGAGAGCACGACGGAGGTCTGCTCGGGTTGCCATCCGCAGCCGATGCTCTGTGCGGCACCACAGGAGAAGTGAACGTGGACCTGTCGACACCGCTCTCCGCAGCCGACGCCGCCCCGTTCGTCGCCGAGTTCGGTCCCGAGTTCGAGCTGTGGTCACGGGTCGTAGCGGTGCAGTCGCCCGGTCTGCGGGTGGTGGTGGCACCGGTGGGATCCGAGTGGCTGGTCATCGGCGTGCTCGGGGGAGGAGCCCCGTGATCGCCGGCGACCACCGATCAAGAAATCACCTGCCCACCATCCCACGAGGGACGGCACGGGAAGGACAGTCACAGGGAAGAAAGTCATAGGGAGGAAGGTCACAGGGAGGAAGGTCGAACCAAGGAATCTTCGGAGTAAGTGACGGAGCTGGCAGAGAAAGGCAAGCAAGAGATGCAAGCTCGAACGATACGAGTAAGGAAGCGGACCTGGGGTTTGACGGTCCTCGGCATGGCGATGGCGCTGATGCTGTCGATGGTGGCCTCGGCCGTCGGGTCGAGCCACCGTGAAGCACCGTTCATCGCCGGCGATCCGCGGGCGGACAACACCGATGTGTATGCCTTCGTGTCGCCAGACGCCCCGAACGCCGTGACGGTGGTAGCCAACTACATCCCGTTGCAGGAGCCGGCGGGCGGGCCGAACTTCTACAACTTCAGCGACGACGTCAACTATGTGATCGAGTTCGACAACAACGGCGATGCTGTCGAGGACATCAGGTACGAGTTCCGCTTCCGCACCACCGTGGTCGATCCGAGCACGTTCCTGTACGTCACCAGCCCGGTGACGTTCGCCAATGGGCGCTACCAGGGGCTCAACGTGGCCCAGACCTACTCGATCACCGAAGTGCGTGATGGGCAGAGAAGGACCATCGCCAACAACCTGGTGGTGCCGCCCAACAACGTGGGCCCACGGTCGACGCCGAACTATGAGGCGCTGGCGGCGAAAGGCATCCACCAGGTGCAGATGCGCCCAGGCGTCATGATGAGGGTGTTCGCCGGCCAGCGCGACGAGGCGTTCCCCGTCGATTTGGGGTCGATCTTCGACCTCGGTGGGTTGCGGCCCTTCAATGCGGCCCACATCATCCCGCTGCCCGTAGAGGACGGTGTCAACACCACCACCGGGTTCAACGTGCATTCGATCGTGATCCAGGTGCCGAAGTCGCAGCTGGTCCGCGCCGGCGACCCGGTGTTGGGCATCAACGCCAACTCCGAACGCCGTCAGGTGCAGGTGTTCGATCCGGTGTCGCTCGACGTGGAGACCAGCGGGCCGTGGACCCAGATCTCCCGACTCGGTCATCCCCTCATCAACGAGGTGATCATCGCGCTGGCGGACAAGGATCGCTTCAACCGGAGTCAACCGGCGGACGATGCCCAGTTCCTGGACTACGTGACGAACCCGATTCTTGGCGAGCTCATCCCCGCCATCTACCCGGTGTTCACCTGCTTCCCGGAGCCACCACGGAACGATCTGGTCACGATCTACCTGACCGGGATCCCGGGGCTCAACCAGCCCCAGAACGTGAAGCCGGCGGAGTTGCTGAGGCTCAACACGTCCATCGCGCCGACGCCGTTCGCAGCCCAGGACCCACTGGGTCTGCTGGCGGGTCAGCTCGACGGCTTCCCCAACGGGCGGCGGCTGATCGACGACGTGGTCGACATCTCGCTGCAGGCGATCGCCGGGGCGACACCGCTCGGCGACTGCGAAGGCGAGGCGCCCAACAACCAGCTGGGTGACGGTGTGGTTGGCAACGACATGCCATACCTGGAGTCGTTCCCGTACATGCCCACGCCTCATGAGGGGTACAGCCACGAGCACGACCACTCGTAGGGACCACCATCCGGACGATTGCGCCAACGGTGGATGAGGAGAGGGGGGCCGAACAGCGGCCCCCCTCTCGCAACCTCGTCGTGTGGACCGTCGTGGCGGTCGTCGTCGGGTTGGCGTTGGGGAGGTTCCTGTTCCTCGAGCCGAGTGTGGCCCCGGCGGCCATCGGCCCGGCTCCCACCACGATCGAGGGTCGCATCGACCAGTTGGAACGGCTGGCGGCCGACGGCTCTGAAGACCCCAACGTGTTTCAGCAGCTCGGGTCCAGCTACATCATCGTTGCTGCTCAGACCGGTGATCCGCTCATGTACACCCAGGCCGACGCTGCCCTGCGCCGAGCGGACAGCCTGGCGCCCGATCAGCCGGCGACGCTCATCGCCCGGGCGACGCTTGCCAACGTTCTCCATCAGTTCGACGAGGCACATGACCTCGCCACCCGGGCCCTCGACACCGACCCGACGAGCATCGAGGGGTTGGCGGCGCTGGCCGACGCCCAGGTGGAGCTGGGGCACTACCAGGAGGCCGCCGATACCGTGCAGGCCATGCTCGACCTCGACCCCGGGGTGCCGGCGCTGTCGCGGGCGTCGTACCTGCGCCAGCTCTACGGAGACATGCCGGGTGCGCTGCGGCTGATGCACCAGGCGCGGGCGGCGGCGGGCACCCCCTACCTGGCGGCAGCGGTGGACAGTCTGCTCGGCGAGGTCTACACCGCCGCCGGGCAACCGGCGGAGGCACTGGCCGCCTACGAGCAAGCAGAGAATGCGTGGCCAGGGATGTCCCTGGCGATTACCGGCCGGGCCCGATCGCTGGCCATGCTCGGCCGGACCGATGAGGCCATCGAGATCCTGATGGCGGAGACCGAAAGGGCCACCGCCCTGGGCCCGGTGATCCTGTTGGCTGACCTGCTGGCGGCCCAGGGTCGAGGCGACGAGGCGGCGGACGCCTACGAGCTGGTGGAGGTGATCGGGCTCCTCCAGGAGGAAGCCGGAGCCATTGTCGACCTGGAGCTGGCGATCTCTCGAGCCGGTCGGGGACTCGACACGGCGGTGGCCTCCGCCGAGGCTGTCTTTGCGGCCAGACCCGACAACATCTACGCCGCAGACGCCATGGCCTGGGCACTGCATCGCACCGGCCGCACAGCCGAGGCCGTCGCCCACATCGAACAGGCCCTCCG
>JACDBE010000082.1 GCA_013695075.1 Acidimicrobiia bacterium | reverse complement strand
CCACCGGCATCACGAATACTGGAGGCGATATGAACCTGAACAGCATCCTCATCGGTTCGGACGATCCGCAACGGCTGGCGGACTTCTACAGCAAGCTCTTTGGTGAGCCGATGTGGAACGAGGGAGGATTCATCGGCTGGATGATCGGATCGGGGGCGCTCACCGTCGGACCGCACGATCAGGTGAGCGGCACGAACGCCGACCCGGCAAGGATCATCTGGAACATCGAAAGTGCCGATGTGAAGGGCGACTTCGAGCGATTCAGGAGCGCCGGTGCAACCGTCATTCGCGATCCGTACAACCCGGGCGAGGAGTCGGACGACGGGCTGATCGCCACCCTGGCCGACCCGGACAGCAACTACTTCCAGCTGATGAGCCCGATGGGGCCCGAAGCCTCGGCGTAGGAGCCTCGCGGTCAGGCGGTGATGCCGTCGCCGGGGGCGCCGGCGGGTTGCCAGGCTCCGCCGATGGGCCCGGTGATGCTGACCGG
The DNA here is from genome assembly GCA_013695075.1 of Acidimicrobiia bacterium. Lineage (GTDB taxonomy): Bacteria > Actinomycetota > Acidimicrobiia > Spongiisociales > UBA5794 > JACDBE01. The sequence continues at coordinate 8,804 of JACDBE010000082.1, read as the reverse complement.
GAGGCCAGCCTGGTCGGCGACGGCGAAGCAGGCGAGGCGGCGGTCACCGGATGACCAGGCGAGCGGCCCGGTGAAGATGGCGTAGGTGGTCAGGGTGGCCCCGTCGACCGTGAGGGTCGAGGCGGTGGCCTCGAGCAGGGACTCGCAGTCGGCCAGAGCGCCGAGCCCGTCAAGCCCCGGCCACGCCCCCTCGTCGGGGGTCACCTGGCCCAGGAACTCGAAGTCGTGGGGCTCGTCGCAGGGGACGGCGGCCTCGCGCACCGTCCACGCATGGCAATCGCCCTCAGCACGCCGCACGCTCAGGGCGATGCCCTGGTCCCGGAACGACCGGTCTACCAGGGACGGCTCGGCATCTCTGGTCATGGTGGCCAGGCAGGCGGTGTAGCGGTCGCCGCGGTCCCACTCCAGCTCGTCTGGGAGGTAGTGGGTTACCTCGAGGGAGCTGTCGAACGGGTCACCGCCGATGTGCTCGCCGAACCCCTCCTCGCAGTCCTGCTGGGAGGTAGTGGCGACCTGGTCGGGGTCCGGTCTTGGGCCTTGCCCGTCACCGAAGGCGGCGGCGTCGGCAGCCACCACCTCCCACTGGTGCGGGGTGTCGCAGGGCACCACCACCTCCTCACCGTATGGGGCGTAGGGGAGGCCGAGACCGTCGGCTTCGGCGATGGCGATGCAGTCGCCTGGTGCCCACAGGTACTCTTCGGCGTTGTGGGCGGCCAGCTCGACCATGCGCGATCGGGCAAGCTCCTGGGGACCGGCGGCGATGATGACGTGGGTGTGGTTGGCCCACAGATACCACCACGAGCCGTCGAGTTCGATCTCGTGGAACTCGAAGCCGTCCACCGCGGTGTGGCCGGGGGCGCCGTCGCTGCCGCTGATGAGGTCGGCCATGGCTGGCGCCAGGGTGGGGTCGCCGCGGAACTCGCTGTGCGGGTAGATCGAGGCCACCAGGATGCTCTCCTCGCCGGTGGTGAGGTGGTCCCACACCAGCGACTGGATCACCGGGTTGATCTCCTCCAGCCGCCGCTCCAGCACCGCTAGCAGGTCGGGGGCATCGTCGACGGCGCGCAGGTCACCCATAGGGGCGTCGAGGGCCGCCCCGGCGATATTGACGGCGTCGGGGGCCACCGGAGGCTCCAGCTGCGGAGTAGGAGGGGTCGTCGTCGTTTCGGGGTCGGGTTCGGCGGGTGCGGTGTCCGGCGACGCGGTCGATGTCGTCACCACCGGAGGGGTCTCGGGAGCGGCCCCGAGCGGCTGCCGATCGACGCTCTTGGCGGCGGTTCCGCTACAGGCGGTGACCATCGCCAGGGCGAGGAAGCCGAGCGCTGCCCGGCGGTGTTTCCGGGTCACCGCCGCCGCGCCGCCTCGACCCGGTCGAGCAGGTAGCGATCGAGGTTGGAGAAGACGTCGACCAGCGTGCCCGAGGCCACCCTGGCCACCGCCTTCTCGGCGACCCGGGCCCGCTCTACCGCCTCGTCGAGCACCCGGTCGACGAAGGGGCCGGTGCGGACGATGTCGAGCAGCCGGGACACCGTTGCCGGGTCGGGCCGGCCGGCGGCGAGCAGGGTGCGGATCTCGGTGCCGCCCGGTCCGGCCAGGGCATACAGCAACGGCAGGGTGTAGGTGCCCTCCAGGATGTCCGACCCCGCCGGCTTGCCGAGGAAGTTCTCGTCGGCGACGACATCGAGGACGTCGTCGGTCATCTGGAACACCAGTCCCATCTCCCAGCCCCACTCGGAAATGGCCTCGATCTGGTGCTGCTCGGCACCGGCGGTCATGGCTCCCAGCCGGGAAGCGGTGCGGATGAGGCTGGCGGTCTTGCCCCCGATCACCCGGTAGTAGTCGTCGGGGCCGTGGTCGATGCTGTCCATCAACCGCAGCTCCAGCGCCTGGCCCTCCACCAAGGTGGCATAGGTCCTGGCGATGAGTGACACCGCCTCCTCGCCAAGCGGGGCGGCCACCTCCGAGGCCCGCGCCAGCAGGAAGTCGCCGGCGAGGATAGCCACGGTGTTGGTCCAGTTGGCGTTGACCGAGACCGCGCCGCGGCGGGTGCTGGCCTCGTCGATGACATCGTCGTGGTACAGCGAACCGAGGTGGACCAGCTCGACGGCGACCCCGGCCTCCACCGGCTCCGGGCCGTCGTTGGGTCCCAACTCGGCGGCCACCTGTGCCAGCAGGGGCCGGTACCGCTTGCCGCCCGCCTGCAAGCCATGCTGGGCGATCTCGGTGAGGAACGGGGTCTCCGCCACCGTCACCTGACACAGCCGTTCCTCGACCATGGCCAGCCGATCCCAAACCCGTGGGATCTCCACCAGGTCGGTGAGCAGGGGTAGATCCATCGAAGCAGGTTACCCCCGGCTCGGAATGCGACGGCAGGCGGGACGGTTGGAAGGTATCTGGTGGGCGATGCCGCGTCCCATCGGGTGGTCCCATGGTGTTGGGTCCACCCGCAGCTATACTCCGTGAGGCGCATGGGGTTCCCCCGAGCGCCATGTTTGTAGAGGTGGTAGCGAGTGTTCGAGAGGTTCACTGACCGTGCCAGGCGGGTCGTGGTTCTCGCCCAGGAGGAAGCGCGGCTCCTCAATCACAATTACATCGGCACCGAGCACATCCTGCTCGGGCTGATCCACGAGGGCGAGGGTGTCGCCGCCCGGGGTCTGGAGAGCCTGGGCATCAACCTGGAGGCGGTCCGTCACCAAGTGGTGGAGACCATCGGGCAGGGTTCGCAGGCACCCAGCGGGCACATCCCGTTCACCCCCCGCGCCAAGAAGGTGCTCGAGCTGTCGCTTCGTGAGGCGCTGCAGCTGGGCCACAACTACATCGGCACCGAGCACATCCTGCTCGGGCTGATCCGGGAGGGCGAGGGTGTCGCCGCCCAGGTCCTGCAGAAGCTGGGCGCCGAGCTACAGAAGGTGCGCCAGACCGTCATCCAGCTGTTGTCCGGCGTCCAGTCGGACGAACCGTCCGGCCAGCCCCACCCGTCGGGGAGCAGCCGCTCGTCTGGGGGTGGCGAGTCGCCCGGGGGCTCCACCGTGCTCGACCAGTTCGGGCGCAACCTGACCCAGCTGGCCAGGGAACGCAAGCTGGACCCGGTGATCGGGCGCACCACCGAGATCGAGCGGGTGATGCAGGTGCTGTCCCGCCGCACCAAGAACAACCCGGTGCTGGTGGGCGAGCCCGGCGTTGGCAAGACGGCCATCGTCGAGGGCCTGGCGCAGCGCATCGTCGCCGGCGAGGTGCCAGACACCCTCACCAACAAGCACCTGTACACCCTGGACCTGGGCGCCCTGGTTGCCGGGTCGCGCTATCGCGGTGACTTCGAGGAGCGGCTGAAGAAGGTCCTGAAAGAGATCCGCACCCGGGGCGACATCGTCCTGTTCATCGACGAGATCCACACCCTGGTGGGTGCCGGTGCCGCCGAGGGCGCCATCGACGCCGCCAGCATCCTCAAGCCGATGCTGGCCAGGGGCGAGCTGCAGACCGTTGGCGCCACCACCTTGGAGGAGTACCGCAAGTACCTGGAAAAGGACTCGGCGCTGGAGCGCCGGTTCCAGCCGATCAAGGTGGCCGAGCCCACCGTGGCCGACACCATCCACATCCTCGAGGGGCTCCGCCAGAGCTACGAGGACCACCATCGGGTGCGTTTCACCGACCAGGCACTGGTCAATGCCGCCAACCTGGCCGACCGCTACATCGCCGACCGCTATCTGCCCGACAAAGCTATCGACCTGATCGACGAGGCGGGCAGCCGGATGCGGCTCAAGCGCAGTGACCTGCCCCCGGACGTCAAGGACATCGACGAGCGGATCTCGGTGGTCCGGCGCGACAAGCGCGAGGCGGTGCAGTCCCAGCAGTACGAGCGGGCCGCCAAGCTGCGCGACGAGGAGCGGTCCCTGCTCGCCGACCGCTCCGACAAGGAGCGCCAGGCGATCGGCTCCGGGCTCGACCTGACCTCCGTCATCGACGAGGAAGAGATCGCCGAGGTGCTGGCGCAATGGACCGGGATCCCGGTGCACCGCCTTACCGAGGAGGAGACCTCCAAGCTGCTCAACATGGAGTCCGAGCTACACCGTCGCATCGTCGGCCAGCACGACGCCATCGCCGCTGTCTCCAAGGCCATCCGCCGCACCCGGGCCGGGCTCAAGGATCCCAAGCGTCCCGCCGGGTCGTTCATCTTCCTGGGCCCGTCGGGGGTGGGCAAGACGGAGTCCGCCAGGGCGCTGGCCGACTTCCTCTTCGGCAACGAGGCCGCCCTCATCCAGATCGACATGTCCGAGTACATGGAGAAGCACGCCGTCTCCCGGCTGGTGGGCTCCCCCCCCGGGTATGTCGGGTACGACGAGGGCGGGCAACTCACCGAGGCGGTGCGACGCAAGCCGTTCGCCGTGGTGTTGTTCGACGAGATCGAAAAGGCTCATCCCGACGTGTTCAACATCCTCCTCCAGATCCTGGAGGATGGGCGCCTCACCGATTCGCAGGGTCGGTCGGTCGACTTCAAGAACACCGTCATCATCATGACCTCCAACCTGGGTACCGCCGAGCTCCGCAAGAAGGCGCTCGGGTTCGTGGCCTCCTCCGAGGACCTGAACTACCAGCAGATCAAGGACAAGGTCACCGACGCCCTCAAGGGTCACTTCCGACCCGAGTTCCTCAACCGCATCGACGAGGTCATCGTCTTCCACGAGCTGACCATGGACGAGGTGAAGCTGATCGTCGATCTGCTGCTCGACCGGGTGCGTCGCCAGCTGGAGTCTCAGGCACTGGAACTGGTGCTGACCGAGCCGGCCAAGGAGCTCCTCGGCACCAAGGGCTACGACCCGCAGATGGGCGCCAGGCCGCTGCGGCGGGCTATCCAGCGGCTGCTGGAAGACCCGCTGTCGGAGAAGGTGCTTCACAAGGACTTTCCCGCCGGGTCGACGGTGCTGGCCGACGTCGATCAGGACAATCCCGACGGGCTGTCGTTCTCGGCGGTGGAGACACCGGAGCGGCCGCCGGTGGAGCTCGCCGACACCGGCTGACGGCCGCCACCCGGCCGCCTGGGTGCGGCGTCGGTGGTTACCGGCCGATCTCGAACGCTAGGGCGGGGGGTTCAGCAACGGTGGGTCACTCGGTGAACGTACCGAAGAAGCGAACCTCGGCTAGGGCCAGTTCGTCGTATGCGGGGCTATCGCCTACCGGTTCACCAGGATACGTCGACAGCACCCGCAACGTGAGGCGGGTGGTGCGCAACGTGTCCAGCGTTATCCGATACGGTTCCGTGCTGTCCGGCAGGGTGAAGGTGAGCTGGAGCTCCAGGTCATCGACGGTGACCTCGATGTCCTTCATCCGGTAGTTCTGGCGGAACGGGCCGCGTTCTTGGATGTTGCTCAGCTCCATCTCCGACAGGGCGACCGGCTGGGCGAAGACGAACACCAGCTGGGCATCGACCCCGCGGGCCGATTGGTCGTTCCAGTAGGTGGCAACATCGCCGTCGATGAGCCGGGCGGCTGCGTATCGGTCGCCGAGCTGGGAACTGGCCTCCACCGAGGCCGGGGCGATGGCGACCTGCTCCACGGCATCGTCGATGGTCGCCGTCGTCGATGGTGAGTCGTCTTCGGCCGCCCGCCCGTCCCCGTTGCCACCCCATATGTTCATGAAGAGGGCGATGAGCGCCACGAGCAGGACGACGCCACCGAGCACCCCCAGCGCCCTGCCCCCCGGGGTGGAGCGAGGCATCGGCGGGGGGGCTACGGGGAGGGGGCCTTTGCCGAGTCGGGCCCCACACTCTTCGCAGTGGCGGTTGTGGATCGGATTGGTGGTGCCGCAGGACTGGCAACGCACCGTGGGCACCCCGGGATCGGGGACGTATGGGGCCGTCTGCTGGGCGGGGCGGGCCGGCTGCGGTGCAGGCAGGATATCCGGCTCGTCCTCGAGTTCGAACGGCTCGAACAGGTCGTCGTCAAACGGGTTGTCAGTGTTCTTGGCCACGGAGTCCCCGGGTCGGTCCACCATCTTGGCGGGAGGTAGGCGGGGCTATTGTGCCACGGATGACGGTGCTCGCAGGTGTTCGCCAAGCCGAGCCCTGGTCGTTTCTCAACATCGTCGGTGCCGCGGCGCTGCTGGTGGTCTTCGTCGTCGTGCTCACCTGGCTCATCCGGCGGTATCTCGACGGCTGAGCGGAATCCCGCCGACGACCCGATTCTTGTCACACCCGCCCCGTACGGTGCCAGCACGCCAACGAGGAGAGGTGTTTGACCTACCAGTGCGACCAGTGCGGCTATGCCACGGCGAGATGGATGGGTTTTTGCCCGCAGTGCCGGGCGCCGTCTTCCATGCTCGAGGCCAGCCAGGGGGCATCTGGGCCGACCGCACCGGTTCGCCTCGTCGACCTGGGTGCCACCAATTCGCTCACCCGATCGCTAACCGGTATCGGCGAGGTAGACCGGGTGTTCGGGGGAGGTCTGGTACCCGGCAGCGTGGTGCTCATCGGCGGCGAACCCGGGGTGGGCAAGTCGACGCTGGTCCTCCAGGTGGCGGCCGCCATGTCTCGCTCGCATCGGGTGCTGTACGTCACCGCAGAGGAGAGCGCCGCCCAGGTAGGGGACCGCGCCGGTCGGCTGGGAGCCGCCGAGCCGGGGCTCGACGTCCTTGCCGAGGTCGACGTGGGGTCGGTGGAGCGCGTTGTCGACGGCGGTGGATACCGGTTGGTGGTGGTCGACTCGGTGCAGACGATGCGGGTCGGCGATGTGGCGGGGCCGCCCGGGGGGGTCACCCAGGTGCGGGAGACCGCAGCCCGGCTCACCGAGCTGGCACGTCGCAGGGGTATCCCGGTGATACTGGTGGGTCACGTCACCAAAGACGGCTCGCTGGCCGGACCCAAGGTGGTCGAGCACCTGGTCGACGCCGTCCTCTACCTGGAGGGCGATCCCGACCGGGGGCTGCGATACCTGCGCGGGTTGAAGAACCGCTACGGCTCGGTCGCCCAGGTGGGGGTGTTCGAGATGACCGGTGCCGGTCTTGTCGAGATCCCCGACCCCAGCGGGCTGTTCGTCGGCGATGCCATCGGGGTGATGCCGGGCACGGTGGTGTTTCCTGCGCTGTGTGGCCGGCGCACCCTGCTCGTCGAGATCCAGGCGCTGGTGGCGGGGACGTCGGCGCCACAACCACGGCGCAGCGTCACCGGGCTCTCGCCGCGCCGGGTTCACCAGTTGCTCGCCGTGCTCCACCGCCACGGCTCCGTCGACTGCCGTTCGTGCGACGTCTTTGTCAGCGTGGTCGGCGGTCTGGTCATCGACGAGCCCGCTGCCGATCTGGCGGCGGCGCTGGCCATCGCCTCCTCGCGCCTGGGAAAGCCGCTGGGCCCGATGGCGGCGATGGGAGAGGTGGGCCTGGCTGGCGAGGTCAGGCCCGCCGGCGGTGCCGACGCCCGACGAGAGGAGCTGGCCCGGTTCGGCATCGACCGGGTGGTGTCCGGGGGACGGGGACGGTCGATCAGCGAGGCGCTGCTCGCGGCGGGTATCCGCCCCGAGCGGGGACGCCACCTGCGGGCGGCCGGCCCATGATCGCCTTGCCTTTCGACGGGGCCCACCCCGGGAACGCCGACGGTACAGGAGTCGCCGCGGCGAGCAGTCGGCGACCGTGTCGGGCCGGGCGGTCTGCCGAGCTTGCTCGGCGGTGAGGGTCTACCCGGCGAGCGGTACACCGCGCCTACCGCTTCTTCACGCTGTGCACACGCGATCGGGCTAGTCGCCTCCTGCGGCCTCGGAGGAAACCGCAATTGGTTCGCTCGGCGGTGGCGCCTCCAGCTCGGCGAATGAAAACGGCGCAGCTTCCGCGCCGTTGGCATCCCCTGAGTCGAGAGCTGGGAAGTATGCCGAGTCATCGCTGGCCTGTCCCAAGAAGGCGCCGTCCTCAAGCACCGCCCATAGTCCTTCTTCATAGTCGTATACAGGCGACGAGTCGTAGAGCAGGGCAACCAGCGTCGGGGTCGTCTGGAACTCAGCCGTCACGGCTTCAAGGATGACCGGGGCGTTGAACGCAAGTCCAAAGGTCACCTTGTTGCCGGGATCGAGACTGCGATGCACCGCCTCCGGTTGATTGGGGTCCACGATGGATCGTTCGATCGCCAGGGTCACGTGAACGGATGAGGCCTGTGCGTCTGTGGCGTTGTATTCGAGTTCGTGCCGTACCTCGACATCCCCGTCGGTGCTCCACCGGAATGACTTCCCAGCCTCGGCCGACACGAACTCGCCTACGACGTACGCGTCGGCTATCGAAATAGGTTCGCCGCCGTCGATCACATAGCGGACCTGAGGCATAGCCTCCACCAGCGAGGCGTACAGGCCACCTGCCCGCGACGCAGGCTCATGCCTTGCTCGGATGTTCTCGAACACACCGTGGCCATTCGCCACGTTGTTGCCCACACCTTGGGTATCCGCCGCATTGTCGGCGCCGGCGCATCCACCGAGCGCACCCATTGCAGCCACAAGTATCCACCGCACGCGCCGAACAGTCACGGTTGCCCTTCTCTCATCACATCGACCTACTCCGTGAACCCAGGGCTGAAGGCGAGTAACCTTCCCGGCGCGCTTACCTTCTCGCGCAGGGCCAGCCATGACGGGCGGAGACGGCAACTCACCAGGGACGGTGGTCGAGCCCGGTTCGACGTTCTCGGCCTGGGGCACGGTCGAGCACCGCGCCGGTGTCATCACCGTGGGCGGAGACCTCGACCTGGCCAGCGCGCCTCACCTCAGTGCGGTCATCGCCTCGATGTCCGGCAACGTCGACACGGTCATGTTCGACATGGCTGAGGTGACCTTCGTGGACCT
>JACDBE010000055.1 GCA_013695075.1 Acidimicrobiia bacterium | reverse complement strand
ACCGACGACGGCTCAGCAAAGGCGGCGGCCGACACCCTGCCCGTCGCCCCGACCGACGACAGCGGCGAGCCCGCCGTTCCCGTCGACCGGCCCGCAGCTCCCGCTGGTGGCGAGCCCATAGCTTCCGACTCTGGCCCCGCCGCCAGCGAGGAACGCCACGCTTCCGCCGGCAGCGACACCATCGTGGTCCAGGATCCGGCCGCGCCGGACAGCACAGCCTCCGACGGAACCACCGGTGGCGAGGCATCGAGCGACCGCGCCACTGCCGAGGCTCCGAGCGACACGGCCACTTCCGAGGCTTCCAGCGACGCCGCCGCACCTGGCGAAACACCGACCGACGCAGCTCCCCCAGCCGAGCCGCATCGGGGGATGCGACCGGCCATCACCGCCCCACGAGATATCGGCCACGTCGAGGACGACCTGTCCGCCGAGGACTTCGCCGAGGCCGTCGATCGCACCGTCTTCGAGTTCCGCGAGGGTGACATCGTCGCCGGCCGGGTGGTGAGGGTCGATCCCGACGAGGTGTTGATCGACATCGGCTACAAGTCAGAGGGCGTGGTGCCCGCCAACGAGCTGTCGATCCGCAACACCGCCAACCCCGCAGACGTGGTTTCCGTCGGCGACGAGATCGAGGCTCTGGTCCTGCAGAAGGAGGACGAATCCGGCCGTCTGGTGCTGTCCAAGAAGCGGGCCCAGTACGAGCGGGCCTGGGGCCGTATCGAGCAGGTAATGATCGACGGCGGCACCGTCACCGGTCCGGTCATCGAGGTGGTGAAGGGCGGTCTCATCGTCGACATTGGGCTGCGTGGATTCCTACCCGCCTCCCTGGTCGACCTGCGCCGGGTGCGGGACCTGTACCCCTTCGTCGGCGAAACCATCGAGGCCAAGGTCATCGAACTCGACAAGAACCGCAACAACGTGGTGCTGTCCCGCCGGGCATACCTGGAGGAGGCCCAGGCCGAGCAGCGCCAGGCATTCCTCGGCGATCTGCAGCCGGGCGACGTCCGTGACGGGGTGGTCTCGTCGGTAGTGAACTTCGGTGCCTTCGTCGACCTGGGCGGTATGGACGGCCTGGTCCACGTGTCCGAGCTCTCCTGGCAACACGTCTCGCACCCCAGCGAGATCGTCAACGTCGGCGACAAGGTGCAGGTCAAGGTGCTCGAGGTCGACCGGGATCGCGAGCGGATATCGCTGTCCATCCGCCAGACCAGGGAGGACCCCTGGGACAAGTTCGCCCGCGAGGTGGTCAGCGGGGCCATCGTCGATGGCGAGGTCACCAAGACCGTGCCCTTCGGTGCCTTCGTCTCGGTCAGCGACGGGGTCGAAGGGCTGGTGCACGTCTCCGAGATTGCAATCCACCACGTCCCCAGCCCCGAACTGGAGCTGTCGATCGGACAGCCGGTCCGGGTGAAGGTCACCGAGATCGACATGGACCGGCGCCGCGTCAGCCTGTCGATCAAGCAGGCGCTGCCCGAGTGGGAGGAACGGTCGCAATGGACCGAGCGCACCCCGCAGCAGCAGCAACAGCAGCCGCAACCGTCGAGCCGGCCTCCCCGGCCCAGCCTTCGCGAGTTTCAGCGCGAGGAGGAGGAAGCACCGGCCGCCCCCTCCTTCAATGCGGACGCCTCACTCGAGGCCATCCTGCAGGAGCTCAAAGAACGCGGTATCGGGCGAAAGTAGCCGCCATCACGTATCCTGTCGCCCCGTCCGTTGACCGGGATCGTTGCCGGGGTGCCGACGCACCCCGGTTGCTGGGGCGTGTCGTCCGCGGGGGAATGGAATGAGCCGACGGACCGTGGTGCTGGCGGTTGCCTTGCTGCTGGCAGGCGTGGCGGCCTTTGCCGTGTGGCGCTATCTGGCGTCGGTGGAGAACCAGGTGCGGGCCGATCTCGATGAGGTCGTCGTCTACCGGGCCACCGCCCTCATCGCCGCCGGCACCCCGGGTACCGAGGCGGCGTCCTCGATCCAGCCATACCAGGCATTGGTACGCGATGTGGTCTTCGAGGGCTCCACCATCCTGTGCGCCGGGCCGGTCGACCGCGACACCGCAGCGGATCCCGCCGTCTGCGACGCCAATCCATTCGACCTTGACGACCTGCTCTCCTCCGGGATCACCGCAGGGCCGATCAGCGCCGGACAGGTGATCACCGAGGACATGTTCGTCACCGCCGACTCCGTCGACCCCAATCGGCTGGCCACCGACGTGCCCACCGGCAAGATCGCGGTGGCGGTGAGCCCCGGTGAGGTGGGCGCCGTCGGCGGGTTCCTCTCCCCGGGTGACCATGTCAACGTCCTGGCCACGCTCACCTTCAGCGTGGAGACCTTCAAGGAGATCCTGGCCAACCCGGCTACCAGGCAGATGCTCTTGCAGGGGGCGGTCCCCCCTGGGTTCCTCACCGGCACCAGCGGCGCCCAGCCTCCCACCGAGGAGGAGACGACCGAGACCGACACCACCGACGTTGCCACCGACGCCCTCGCCGCATGGGTGGCCTCCCTTCCCGACTCGGTGACGTTCACCCGCACCATCCTCCAGGACATCCCCGTGCTCGCCGTCGGTGAGGGCACCGTGAGCAACCCGCAGGCGACCGACGACACCGCCGCCGACGGGGAGCTGTCGGTGGTGCTCGAAGTCCTGCCCGCCGAGGCCGAGGTGCTGGAGTTCGCCAGGCAGAACGGGGTCATCGGGCTGTCGTTGCTCCCGGCGGGGGAGACCTACACCGATCTCGACCTGCAGGGGGCCACCATCGACGACGTCACCCTGTTCAGTGACCGTCTGGTCGCCCTGTTGGAGGACGCCAATGCCGGTTGACGGGTCCTGGTCGGTGCTGATCATCGACGGTGAGGCCGGCTTCGTCGACGACACCAAGGGGCTGCTCCCCGGCCACACCGTGTACACGGCCCGCAACATGAGCGACGCTCAGCGCCGCATGGTGGAGGAGGGCATCGACGCCGCCATCGCCGGGCCCAGCTTCGGGCGTGCCGACAACGTGCGGGAGATCTCTGCCCTGTTCGATCTGCGCCCCAACCTGCCGGTGATCCTCGCCAGCGACGAGATGACCACCGATCTGCTGCGCACCGCCATGCGGCTGGGTGTCAAGGACGTGCTGGAGACCCCGCTCACCCAGGACAAGCTGCGCGACTCGCTGACGCTGCTCGACCAGCACCATCGCGACGAGGGCCCCACCCCGGAGTGGAAGCCGCGCATCGGCAAGGTGGTGACGATCATGTCGCCCAAGGGCGGCGCCGGCAAGACGGTGGCAGCATCGAACGTGGCGGTGACCCTGGCCGAATGGGCCGGGCCCGACCAGGTGGTGGTGATGGACGCCGACCTCCAGTTCGGCGACATCTGCATCACGCTCCAGGTCGACCCAAAGCACACCCTGGTCGACGTCGCCCGCGACATCGACAAGCTGGACGAGGAGCTGCTGAGCAGCCTTCTCGCCCGTCATTCCAGCGGTTTGCGGGTGCTGGCGGCGCCGTTGGAGCCGGCCCTGGCCGAGGAGGTGTCCACCGCGGTCATCGTGCGCACGATCGGCATGTTGCGCCGGATGTTCGAGTACATCGTGATCGACACCGCCCCCTTCCTCGACGAGCCGGTACTGTCGATCCTGGAGCGCAGCGACACGGTGCTGCTTGTGGTCGATATGGATCTCCCCAGCGTCAAGAACGCCAAGCTGGCGCTCGACACCCTGCGGCTGATCAAGTTCCCATTCGAGAAGATCCGCCTGGTGCTCAACCGCAACAACTCCAAGGCCCGCCTCGACGTTTCCGAGCTGGAGCGCTCGCTGGGGTTGCGGGTGGAGGCGTCCGTGGTCTCCGACAAGCTGGTGCCCCGCGCCGTCAACGAGGGCGTCCCGGTGGTGCAGCTCAACCCCCGGTCGCGGGTGGCGCGGGATCTGCGCAACGTTGCCCGGCTGGTGTACGACGGTGCCGCCACCGCGGGTGAGGGCCAGGGCGGCAGCCACCGCCGCTTCGGCAGGTAGCGGTGACGCTGGGCGACAGGGTCAAGGCTGCCCGCGATGCGGGCAGGACCGTCGAGGGGCAGCGGTTCGAGGCCCGCCAGGATCTGCGGCGCCGGCTGCACTACAAGGTGGTGGAGGGGCTGGGGCCCACCCTGTACGACCGGCACATCTCAGACGGCGAGCTCAAGACCAGGGTCATGGAGATGCTGGAGTGGGCCTTCGATCAGGAGGAGTCGGTCCCGCTGGCCCGATCAGACCGGATCGTCCTGCTCCAGGAGATCGCCGACGACGTGCTCGGCTACGGTCCCATCGATCCGTACCTGGGCGACCCCAACATCACCGAGGTGATGGTCAACGGTCCGCAGCAGGTGTGGGTGGAGAAGGCTGGCATCCTGCATCTGACCAACACCCGGTTCGTGGACGGCACCCACGTGGAGCGGATCATCGAGAAGATCGTGGGCCAGGTGGGGCGCCGCATCGACGAGTCCAACCCGATGGTCGACGCCCGCCTCCCCGACGGCTCCCGGGTCAACGCCGTCATCCATCCCCTGGCCCTCGACGGGCCCTTTCTCACCATCCGCAAATTCTCGGTCGTGCCATTCACCGTCGACGATCTGATCGAGAACGGGACGATGTCCAGCCAGGTGGCCGGGTTCCTCAGGCGGTGCGTGCAGGGCAGGATCAACATCATCGTCAGCGGGTCCACCGGCTCGGGCAAGACCACCATGCTCAACGTGGTATCCGGCTTCATCCCGGACAACGAGCGCATCGTCACCATCGAGGATGCCGCCGAGCTCCAGCTCAACCAGCTGCACGTACTGGCCATGGAGCACCGCCCCGCCAACCTGGAGGGCAAGGGCGAGGTCGCCATCCGCGACCTGGTGCGCAACGCCCTGCGCATGCGTCCCGACCGCATCATCGTCGGCGAGGTCCGCGGCGGCGAGGCGCTGGACATGCTGCAGGCGATGAACACCGGCCACGACGGGTCGCTGACCACCGTGCACTCCAACTCGCCGCGTGACACCCTGGCCCGCATCGAGACCATGGTGCTGATGGCGGGGATGGACCTGCCGGTGCGAGCGGTGCGGGAGCAGATCTCATCGGCCATCGACCTGGTGGTGCACATGCACCGGCTCCGCGACGGCAACCGGCGCATCACCCATGTTACCGAGGTTGTGGGGATGGAGGCCGAGGTGGTGACCACCAACGACCTGTTCCGCTACGACTACGGGATGGGGATCGACGAGGACGGGCGCTACCTGGGCAGGCTCAAGGCCACCGGGTTCCGTCCCCACTTCGTGGAGCGGCTCGAGGAGCAGGGCATCAAGCTGGCTCCCGACCTGTTCGAGCCGGAACCGTTCCAGGCCAGGCCCCGATGACCCCTGCCCTCGCCGCCTCGCTGGCTGCGTCACTGGCTGGTGACATCGGTGTCGGCGGGCGGGGGTTCGTGGTGCTGGCGGTGCTGTGCGGGGCGGCGGCCATCTTCCTGCTGCTGTACCTGGTGATGAGCGGCAGGTCGGTCGAGACCGACCTGGAGACCAGACTGTCGGCGTACAGCGAGCAGGAGGAGGCCACCGGCTGGCTGGGCCGGTTCCGCCTGCTGCGCCGCTTCGCCGTCAGCGCCGAGCGGATGGCGGAGCGCCGCGGCTTCCTCGCCCAGATTGAGACCGCCCTGGAGCAGGCCAACCTGACGCTCCGCCCCGGAGAGGCGATGGCCGGGCTGCTGGTGCTGGCGGTAGTGGCCGGGCTGGCCGCCCTGGTGCTCACCGGGAGCCCGCTGTCGGCGTTGCTACTGGCCGTGGCGGCGGTGATCCTCGCCGCGTACCTGGTGGCCGCCGCCGCCTCCCGGCAGCGGCGCCGCTTCGAGGAGCAGCTCCCCGACACCCTGGCCCTGCTGGCCACCTCGCTGCGGGCCGGCTACTCGATGCTGCAGGCGCTCGACACCGTGGCCCAGGAGGCGGCCGACCCCACCGCCCGCGAGTTCCAGCGGGTGCTCAACGAGATCCGGCTGGGCCGTTCGGTGGCGGAGTCGCTGCAGGACTCGGCGACCCGGATGGACTCGGTCGACTTCGATTGGGTGGTGCTCGCCTTCACCATCCAGCGCGAGGTGGGAGGCAACCTGGCCGAGGTGCTCGACACCGCCGGGGACACCATGCTGGCTCGGACCCGGCTGCGCCGCGAGATGCGGGCACTGACCAGCGAGGGCCGGATCTCGGCGCTGGTGCTGGGGTCGATGCCGTTCCTCGTCGCCGGGTTCCTCCTGGTGACCAACCCGGGCTACATCGCCCCGCTGCTGGAGAGCAGCCTCGGGGTGACCGCCCTGGTGATCGCCGGGCTGCTGCTGATCCTGGGGTTGGTGTGGATGGCCCGCATCGTCAAGCCGGAGATCTGATGGGAACGCGTTGATGGACTGGACCGTCCCCGTCGCCGTCGGGGCCACCGCCCTGGCCGTGGCCTACATCGCCTTCGTCGGCGGGTTGGCGCTGCAACGGGCCCACGACGCCTCCACCCGGCGTCTGGCCGGACTGGGGAGTGCCCCTGTGGGAGTGGGCACCTCGTTCGCCGACCGGGTACTGGCCCCGGCGGCGCGCACCATCGGTGGTCTGGGGATGCGGATCACCCCGCAGGCATGGGCCGACCGCACCCGGCGGCGGCTGGTGCGGGCCGCCTGGTACCCCCAGATCGACGAGACCTCGTGGGCGGCGATCAAGGTGGTCACCTTCCTGGGGTG
>JACDBE010000027.1 GCA_013695075.1 Acidimicrobiia bacterium | reverse complement strand
GCGGTGCCGAACAGGTCCCAGCCCAACCCAAAGGGGTCGCTGGCGGCGGCGATCAGGATCTGACCCTCGAACAGCACCAGGGTCAGGTAGTCGGCGACGGCGTAGGCGAGGGCGATGGGCACCAGCGTGTGGGCGAACCTATCGGCCACCAACGCCACCGGGGTGCCTCCGGCCACCGTTGCCGAGAACCACGACGCCAGCAAGTAGGCGATCCCGATCACCACCACCCAACCGGCCAAAGCCGCCGTCTGGAACCACATCTCGTTGCGGACGCTTCCGGTTACCCCAATCCACCAGTCGGTACCGGACATGCCGTCGTAGGTGAGAGTCCCGATCATCACCACCAGCAGCAACGAAAGCCCGCGCCATGACGGCATGGCTGCCAGGATGCGGAACCAGCCCCGGGGCCGTCCCTCGGCGATGGTGGTGTCGTGAGGTGCGATGGCGCCCAGCATCCCGAACCAGGTGTGGAACCCGTCAACCAGCCGGAGACCGGACTCCGGGCCGGCTACGCGTCCGGCGGCGACGAAGACCACCGTCAGCACCAAGGCGGCGACCACCAGCGTCCGTGGGTCGCTGGAATCGGGGGACGCCAGTTCCAGCCAGGTGAAGGCGAACAGCGACAGCGTGGCCGGCACCACCTCGAATCGGTCGACAAGGTCGGGGCGCTCGACCACCGAGGCGTTGAGGCGGCGGCTGAGCAGCCCCCAAGGGCTCAGCCAGCGCCACCAGTCGCCGACCAGCGGGGCCAGGAAGGGCACCACCAGCGAGAACCCGACCAGTACGAGCACCGGGGTTACGTTGAGCGCCGAGGCGGTGCCGTCGGCCATACCGGCGATCACCACCAGGGAGAACAGCGCCAAGCCGACGACGCCCAGCAGCGAGCCGAGGCGGTTGGGCCGGGGAGGGGTGTCGGCGTCGATCTCGGTCCCCTGGAGCCTGGGCGACGTCCACAAGGCGGACACCATGACGAACGACACCACGACCACAACACCGGCACCGGCGGCGAAGTAGCCCACTGGAACCGGCAGGTCGGCCCGTCCCCAAGGCCGTGAGCCCAGGCAGCACCCGGGGCGAGCACCACCATCCCGACGGCGGTGGCGAGGCAGCCGGTGGCGGATTTCCATCGCCGGCGCAACCGAGTCCGCATCGGCGCATCCATCCGCTCGTTGGCCCGGGCTGCCAACGGCGATGGCCCGATGCCGTTTGAGGCCTATCAGGAGCCGTCGCCGGTAGCCAGAGCGAGGCGGCCCGGTCGGCCACCGGCGTGATGGAGGCGGGTGACATTGACGCTTCCGAGGGGGGCCGCGGAAAGGCTATCGGACCGGGTCGGTTACCTGTGCCCGCAAGACCGTCCGGCGGTGGCATGCGCGTATACGTATACTCGGGGGGACCATGACGTCGTGGCCATCCGTCGGCGTTGGCGCCAGCGGTGCTTCCTTCTCAGGCGAAAGGACACGGTGGGGGTGACCGACCAGGCAGCGGCAGCGACGGTGGTCGTGGCGCCACAGCATGGCGACGGAGATGACCCCGTCGGCGGTGCCGGTAACGGCTCGGCGGCGAGCAGACGACGGCTGGTGCGCCAATTGGTCACCTCGAACACCATCCGATCGCAGCGGCAGCTGGCGGCGATGCTGGACAACGCCGGCCATCGCGTCGCTCAGGCGACGATCTCGCGCGATCTCGAAGCGATCGGTGCGCTCAAGGTCAGGACGTCGAGCGGTCACCAATACCGGATCACCGATGACCCGGCACCAACCTCGGCTGGAGACCGGGAGCTGCGCCGGGTCGTCGACGAGTTCGTCGACGGCTTCGCCACATCCGGCAATCTGCTGGTGGTTCGCACCCGACCCGGCGCCGCCCACATCGTCGGCAGTGCCTTGGATCATGCCCGGCTCGACGGCATGCTGGGCACCGTTGCCGGTGACGACACACTGCTGGTGGTGGCCTCCGAGCAGGTGGGGCCCGGCGGGCTCATCGCCCAGCTATCCGCCCTGGGCGCTGGGGTGTAAGCACGATCGACGGACCGAATGTGGGTGTGCGCCAGCGGCCGGCGGGGCACGTTCTCCAGGGGCCGCGAGGCTTCCTGTCCTGATCGATTCGGCGCCACGACGTGACCAGGGTCGGCGATGTCGGCCGCCGTCAGCCGGTGGCGCCGGCAGCATCAGACCCGGGCACAACACCAGCGTCATGCGGCAGCCACGGTGGCAGGAGTGCACGCCTGGCACATGGTGTCCGGGCAGCGGGCAACCAGCGTGGGGTCCAGTCCGGCTTGGCGCAGGTTGTGCGCGGCGGCGGCGAGGTCCCCGCCGGTGGTGGCCAGGATGACGGTCATCGGGTCGATGGAGGTCTGTCCGTTCATCATGCTGCCAACGTATCAACCAGGTGTGACAGATTCTGCGAAGCATCGTCGACATGGGGAGATGTGGCTGCGAGCAGTCGGGGAGGGCCGCCGGCAAGCGGCGGGGGCACCCTTCCCGCGGGGAGGGTGCCATGGGGCCGGGGTCAGGTGCCTTCAGCCGGCCACGGCCAGGCTGCGGTAGATGGATATGAAATGGAGTGCCGACGCGGCCACCACCAGGACATGGAAGGCTTCGTGATACGAGAAGACTCGCGGCCACAACCTGGGACGTTGGGTGACCAGCATCACCATGCCTGTGGTGTACAACACGCCACCTGCGAGCAACAGGATCATCGCCGACCCCCCGGCGGTTCTAGATACCGATGGCATCATGATCAACCCGATCCAGCCCAGCGTTGTCATCAGCGTGATGCCGAAGGCGTTGCGCTCTATGGGAAAGAAGACCTGTTGTCCCACACCGACCGCGGTGATGCCCCAGGCCATCACCAGCAGCACGACCCTGGTCCAGCCCGACGTGGTGAGCACCGCCACCGGGGTGTAGCTGGCGGCGATCAGCACGAAGATCATCGAGTGATCGGTACGTTGCATCCGGCGTTTCCACGGCTCCGACCACGGGACCGAGTGGTACAGCGAACTGGTGGTGTAGAGCGCAACCAGACCAAGGGCGAACACGATCACGGCGGTCCTGGTGGCCGCCGAAGACGCCTCGACGAACAGGAAGAAGCCGCCGACCACGGCGAGGACGGCGGCAGCAGCGTCCAGCAGACCCCGCACCGGGTTGTGCATGCGGCCCAGGGTCACTCTTTGCGGCGAGGGGTGCTCACCCTGGGGTACCGGCATCGGCGGAGGCTACCAAACACGCTCTCTTAGCTTTCTGGTGCTTGCTGGAGCGGCGGGTCTGGCACATGCGTCGGCGCGCTCAGCAGCGCGACATCAACGAATTAGAGGGCATGGCGCGCCTCGACCCTCCCCACCGGTCACCATGGGGGATAATCGGAGCTCATGGCATTGCGCATCGCCAACTGCTCGGGCTTCTTCGGCGACCGGCGCCGCGCCGCAGCCGAGATGGTGGAGGGCGGGCCCATCGACATCCTCACCGACGACTACCTGGCCGAGCTGACCATGGCGATCCTCGCCCGCCACCGGATGAAGGAGTCGGGATCCGGCTACGTGCCCCGCTTCCTCGACCACCTCCAGGACGTGCTCGTCTCCTGCATCGACCGCGGGATCCGGGTGGTGACCAACGCCGGCGGCCTTGACCCCACAGGTCTGGGCGCCGCGGTGTCGGCGATGGCCGATCGTCTCGGCGTCAACGTGCGGGTGGCCACCGTCTCCGGTGACGACATGCTCGCCGTGGCTGCGCAACTGCGTCACGCGGTCACCGGGGAGGTGATGGCCGATCGTGGCCTTACCCCACTTACCGCCAATGCCTACCTGGGCGGATGGGGCATCGCCGCCGCCCTCGATGCCGGAGCCGACATCGTCGTCGCTGGCCGGGTAGCCGACGCCTCGTTGGTGGTCGGTCCAGCGGCGTGGCGGTTCGGCTGGGACCGCGATGACTGGGACCGGCTGGCCGGTGCGGTGGTGGCCGGGCACATCATCGAATGCGGCGCCCAGGCAACCGGCGGCAACTTCAGCTTCTTTACTGAGGTGCCCGACCTGCCCCGGGCGGGGTTCCCCATAGCCGAGATCGACGAGGACGGATCGTCGGTGATCACCAAACACTCCGGTACCGGTGAGATGGTTACCACCGAGACCGTGACCGCCCAACTGCTCTACGAGGTGGGTGGGCCGCGCTACCTCAACCCCGATGTCGTCGCCAGGCTGGACAGCGTGGTGCTCAGCCAATCGGGCTCAGATCGGGTCACGGTGAGCGGCGTGGTTGGCGAGCCGGCTCCCATCACCACCAAGGTGGCGGCCACCGCCATCGGTGGGTTTCGCATTGAGGTGACGTTTGTCCTTCCCGGTCTCGATGTCGAGGCCAAGGCAGCGGTGGCGCTCGAGGCGTTATGGGCCCGGGTCGGCCCACCAGAGACGTTCGCCGAGGTCGAGGTGCGACTTTCCCGGACCGACCACCCCGATCCCGGGTCCCACGAGGCGTCGTTCGCAACCCTCAAGGTCTCGGTGTCCGACCCAGAGGCGGCGCGGGTGGGTAGGCGATTCTCCAACGCCGCCGTCGAGCTGGCGCTGGCCACCTACCCGGCTTTCCTTCTCACCGAACCTCCTGGCGGCGAATCGCCCCAGGTCGTCTATTGGCCGAGCGTTGCGCCACAACCGATCACGGTGGTCACCGTCGACGGCGCCTCCATCGGGGTGCCGCCCACCGACCCGGGTGAGCCTTGGCCGGATTCAGAGCTCGAAACCTCACCGACGAAGCCGCCGTCGGGAGACGAGTCGACGGTGCGGACCCCCATTGGTCGGGCGGTGGGGGCCCGCTCCGGGGATAAGGGAGGTGACGCCGACGTTGGTGTTTGGGCACGCAGCGACGCCGGATTCGTGTGGATGGAGCGGTTCCTCACCGTCGAGCGGCTACGAGTCCTGATCCCCGAAACCTCGGTGCTGGAGGTTCACCGATTTGTGTTTCCCAGGTTGCGGGCGATGAACTTCGTTCTGGTCGGCTACCTGGGGGAGGGTGCCGCCTCGTCGACGAGGAGCGATCCTCAGGCCAAGGCGCTCGGCGAGTACCTCAGGGCGCGCCTCGTCGACGTCCCCCGGAGCTGGTGACGGCATGAGGTCAGCTCTTGCGGCTAAGCCCCGCCTTCTTGAGCACCTTGGCTGGAACCCCGGCCTCACGCCAGGCGTCATAGGAGACGCCGCGGCGCTCGGAGTAACCGGCGACGTGGTCGACGAAGTTGTCCTCGAGCTCGGCGATGTTCGACGCATCCTGTGCCTTGGAGAGTCGATCTTTGAGGTCGATCCTCGACTGGATGAGGCCGACGCGGCGCAGAGGATTGGTTTCACCTCCGAGCTTGGTCTCCACGTCGCCCAGCCGCCGCTCCAGGCTCTCGGCGGAGACGGGACGGCCCGGTCGGCGCTCTCCGAGAGCCCCCAGATAGGCTCGGATGGCTCGCGATTCGCGACGGCCCTGGGCAAGGGCTTCCTTGTGTTCTTGGGACATCGGCATATGTTCCACCTTCTTCCGATCAATAGCAGACGCGTCTACCCAACATAGAACTGGACCAACCAGATGTCACATCGAATGGAGCTACGCAGCTTCGTCAAGCAGCCACTCTATGCGCTGTACGAAGGGCGGATCCTGCGGCACCTCAGGCGGGATGCACTACCTCACCATATCGGTGTCATCCACGACGGCCACCGGCGCTACGCCCGCACCGAGCGGTTACCCGATTTCGCCGCCAGCTATCGGGTGGGTATGGCCAAGTTCATCGAGTTTCTGCATTGGACCGATGAGCTGGGCATCCCGGCGGTCACCTGCTGGCTGCTCTCCAAGGAGAACATGCAGCGCCCCGCCACGGAACTGGAGCCGTACTACGAGGTGCTCGCCGAGCTGTTTGCCGAGATCCCGGAGGCGGTGACCGGGCAGTCGATCAGGGTGCGCTTCATCGGCAGCTTGGATCTGCTGCCCGGACCGCTGGTGGACGCCGCCAAGCGGTTGCAGGACGCCTGCCCCGTTGGCGATCGGAAGATCACCATCGCCCTCGGTTACGGGGGCCGTCAAGAGATCGTCGACGCCGTCAGGGAACTGGTGGGCGAGCTCGCCGACGAGGGGATCGGCGCCGGTGACATCGCCGGGCATATCGACGCCGATTCTCTCGCCGCCCACATGTATGCCGCAGACCTGCCAGACCCCGATCTTGTCATCCGTACCTCGGGTGAGGCCAGATTGTCTGGGTTCCTGCTGTGGCAATCGGCATATGCCGAGTACCTGTTCGTGGATGTCTACTGGCCCGCCTTCCGCAGGGTTGACTTCCTGCGGGCCCTGCGCGACTTCACCAAACGGGAACGACGCTTCGGTCGGTGAGCGGGCGCACACCGCTCCGTCAGGCCGACCTTTCGTCGTCCTCGAGGTGCTCCTGATCGTTGAACGAGCGGAGGCTCCACACGTGTCCTCCTGCCAGCGGTATGTTCCGCAACCGAGCGATGGAGCCGTGGCCGAGCACGAACCGCTCCCACTCCCACGGTGTCGGTTCCACTCCGAGCAGCAGGGTCATCGCCACCGAGTTGGTTCCCCCGTGGGCGACCACCGCCACCACATCGTCCCGCCTCCCGCTGCGCCACAGCTGGGGGTGGGTCGCGTCGGGGGTGACGCCCCGGGCGGAGAGGATCACGGTCAGGGCCTGTTCGATCCGGGTGTGGAAGTCTCGGAAGCTCTCCCCGCCTTCGATGCCGTCCCACCACAGGTCGGGGGGGCGGAGTCGGGACTCGGCGAAGATGCGCTGTACCTGCTCCTCGGGTTGTCCCTCCCACAGCGGGAGCTTCATCTCCACCAGGTCTTCCACCGTCACCGCCGGGATGCCGGTGGCGTCGATCAGCGGAGCCGCCGTCTCTTGCGCCCGCGCCGCAGGAGAGACCAGGATCTCGGTGACTGCGGGGAGACGGCGGGCCAACCGGTCGGCCGCCTTCTTGGCCTGGAGCACGCCAAGATCGGTCAGGTAGGGGTCATGGCGGCTGGCG
>JACDBE010000012.1 GCA_013695075.1 Acidimicrobiia bacterium | reverse complement strand
ACACTCAACGCCGCCGGCCCCTGGCCGCCCTGGTACCCATCCTGCGCGTTGCGCGATCAGCCGCTGGCGTATGGGCGGGTGATGATCTCCAGCCAATGGCCGTCGGGGTCGGCGAAGTAGCAACCGCGGCCCCCGTCATTGGTGTTGATCTCCCCCCGACGCCGGCCGGCCGGGTCGGCGTAGTAGGCGATGCCCCGCTCCTGGATGCGCCCGAACACCTCGTCGAAACGGTCCTCGCTCAACAGGAAGGCGTAGTGCTGGGAGGTGATGTCGCCGGCGGTGGCCATGAAGTCGAGGCTGGCCTCGTTGTCGACATCGACCACCAGGAACGGACCGTACGGAACCGGCTGGGCCAGCCCGAGCACGTCGACCAGGAACGCCGCCGACGCCTCTCTGTCGCTCACCGAGATGATGGTGTGGTTGAGCTTGACGGACATGCCAGCCACGCTAGTCCCGACCGCTTCCTGGGAAACCCGGCTGCCGCCGGGGTCACGGGACCCCCACCGGGTCGCGAAGACCGACCGCCGGGGTGCGGTTGAATGGGCGGATGCAGCGTGTGATGGCCCTCACCGGTCTGGTGGCGATGTTGATCACCGGCTGCACCACGGCACCCGGTGCCGGTGCCGGCTCAGCGACCGCGGGGACCCCGCCTCCCTCCTCCACGATGGCCTCGTTTGCCGGTGACACGGCCGCTCCCGAGTTCCCGCCCGGACTCGACTGGCTCAACGTCGCCGCTCCCCTCACCCTGGCCTCGCTGCGGGGCAAGGTGGTGGTGCTCGACTTCTGGACATACGGGTGCATCAACTGCATCCACATCCTCCCCGACCTGGAACGGCTGGAGAACGAGTTCGCCGACGAGCTGGTGGTCATCGGAGTCCACTCCGCCAAATTCACCAACGAAGCCGACACCGAGAACATCCGGCAGGTGATCCTGCGCTACGGGATCGAGCATGCGGTGGTGAACGACGCCGGTTTCGAGGTGTGGAACGCGTGGGGGACCAGCGCCTGGCCAACCACGGTGGTGGTCGACCCCGCCGGCAACGTGGTCGGTGGCCATGCCGGCGAGGGGGTGTACGACGTGGTGCAACCGATCATCGCCTCGTTGGTGGCCGAATTCGACGCCAGGCGCCAGATCGACCGATCACCGGTCGACACCGCCCCGGAGGCCGCCGCCCAGCCCGACCGGGCGCTGACCTTCCCCGGCAAGGTGACCGCCGAACCCGGAGGTGACCGGTTGTTCATCGCCGACACTGGGCGCAACCGCATCGTGGTTGCCGACCGCAACTCCGGCGAGGTGGTGGCGGTCTACGGATCCCGTTGGCCCGGGTTCGAGGACGGGGCCGCCACTGTCGCCAGCTTCGACGCCCCTCAGGGCATGGTCCTCGATGACGACGGGCGCACCCTGTACGTGGCCGACACCAACAACCATGCGGTGCGCGCCGTTGACACCGCCACCGGGGCGGTTACCACCGTGCTCGGCACCGGTGAACAGGGGTGGCCGCCGCGGGGCGGCACCGCACCCGAGGTCGCCATCGCCTCACCATGGGATGTGGCGGTCGAGGGGACCACGCTGTACATCGCCATGGCGGGCACTCATCAGATCTGGACACTCGATTTGGCCACCGGGGCCGCCTTCCCCCTGGTGGGCAGCGGCACCGAGGGCGTGGCCAACGGGCCGTTGGGCGAAGCCGAGCTCGCCCAACCCAGCGGCCTGGCGCTCGTGGAGGGCACCCTGTACTTCGCCGACTCCGAGTCCAGCTCCATCCGGTCTGCGGCGGTGGGGCAAGCCGTCGGAGAGACGGCGTCGGTGGCCGGTAGCAACGCATCGCTGTTCGAATTCGGTGCTACCGATGGGGTCGGCGCAGATGCCCGCTTCCAGCATCCCCTGGGCATCGCCGCGGTGGATGCCGGCACGCTGTTGGTGGCCGACACCTACAACTCGCTGCTCCGCCGGGTGACACCGGCCACCGGGCTGGTCACGACCTACCTGGGTGGGGAGCCGGGATGGCGCGACGGGCGCAATCCCAGGTTCGACGAGCCGGGAGGCGTCTCGGTCGACGGCGGCGTGGCCTACGTGGCAGACACCAACAACCACGTCATCAGGATGGTCGACCTGGCCACCGGGCACACCACCACCATGGTGCTCAAGGGCATCGAGGCCTTCGAGCCTGCGGCGGGCACCGAGGACTACCGGGGAACGACCGTGACCCTCGACCCCGTTGCCGTCGCCCCCGGTCGGGGCACGCTGGTGCTCGACGTGACACTCCCCGCTGGGCATGCGGTGAACGCCGAGGCGCCATCATCGCTGCGGCTGTCACCGGCTACGGCGGCAACCCTGCGCCCCGCCACCCGGACCACCGCCGATCTCACCGGCACCGAACTGCCTGTCACCATCCCGGTGCTCTATGCGGCGTCCGGCGAGCTGACCGCCGACGTCACCTTGGTGTACTGCGAAAGGACGAGCCCACAGCTGTGTCTCATAGAACAGATCCGCTTTGTGGTGCCGCTCACCGTCGCGGAGGATGGCGGGAGGCGCCTCGCCCTCGTGCACGAGGTGGAACTACCCGACGGTTGATGGTTATGGGGTGCTACCGAGCGCCGCTTCTCTTCCCTCCCGCTTGATGATTTGCGCGCCCGACGCCAGAAACCCCTTCCCGCCAGGTCTGCGGCCACCCCTCCCAAAGAGAGGCGAAATGAGATCAGGAGCGGGTCTCAGGGGGTTCGTCGGGGGGCGGCGCCGGTACTGGCGGGGGCCCGAGGCGGTGGCGCACCCTGGGCCGCCGGTGCAGTTGGCGTTGTCTGGGCGGGTGGCGCCGCCGATGCGTTGGGCATGGTCTGCGGTGTCCGGGTGGTGGATGTCGTCCGGGCGCCCGATGTCACCCTCGATGCCGCCGCCTGGCGCAGCATCGCCGGGGTGAGGGGCTGGAACGTCTCCTCGAGCACGGTGAACTCCACCCCGCCCACCATGTCAGAGATCAGGTTGTAGACCACCGCTCCCAGGGTCATCGCCGCCGTTGCCACCACCACCATCACGATGGTGAGCAGCACCAGGGCGCGGAAGTACAACTCGCCGTTGGGCGTGAAGGTCAGGGTGAGCGCCTCGAAGATGCTGGCGATGCCCTGGGGGATCCCCCGCTGCACGGCGATGGACCAGGTGACCCACATCCCCAGCACGAAGACCAGCCCGGCTATAGCGTTGAACACCAGGGACGTCTTGAGCACGGTCCACGGGTCGATCTTGCGCACCACCCTGCGGACCCTGCGGACCTCCATCTTGGGCAAACCACGGGACGACATCGCCGCCGTATCCTCCATCCTGCGGGCCTGGGCGCGATGTCGCACCACCGCCGCCCACCACGGAACAACGTCGCCGCCCGGTCGTGGGTTCCCCTGCTGGGCGCTCATTCGTCCACCTCTTCCATCTCGACAAGGGTCACCGCCGACAGGCTGGCGCCCTCGGCCAGGTTCATCACCCTGACCCCGGTCGAATCGCGTCGCTGGCGGCTGATGGCGTCCACCCCTTGCCGGATGAGGATGCCATCGGTGGAGGTCATCACCACCTCGTCGCCGGGTTTGACGGCCATCGCCTCCACCAGACTGCCGCGGATCCTGGTCAACTTCATGGCTTTCACGCCGATACCACCTCGATTCTGTCGGGTGAACTCGGCGGCCCTGGTCCGTTTGCCGTAGCCCCCCGAGGTGAGCAAGAGCAACTCCTCGTCCTCGGCGGTGACCGTGGCCGATACTACCTCGTCACCCGGGCGGAGCTTGATGCCGCGCACCCCCTGGGTGTCGCGGGCCATCGCACGTACGTCGTCCTCGGAGAACCGGATGCCTTGGCCCATCTTGGAGAACATCATCAGGTCCCGATCGCCCTTGGTGGGCCTGACCGACACCACCTCGTCGCCATCGGCGAGGCGGATGGCGGCCAGCACCTGGTTGCGCGAGTCGTACTCGGAGAACCTGGTCTTCTTGACCTGACCCCGCTTGGTGAACGCAACCAGGAAGCGGAACGACTCGTAGTCCCGGGTATCGACCAGCGCCTCCACCACCTCGTTGGGCTCCAGGGGCAGCACCGACTGCACCAGCACCCCCTTGGCGGTGCGGTCCTTGCGGGGCAGCTGGTGGGCGCGGATGCGGTACACCTTGCCCCGGTTGGTGAACACCAAGAGGATGGCGTGGGCGGTGGTGTGCAGGACATGGCGCACCACGTCGTCCTGGCGCAGGGCGGCACCCCGTATCCCCCGCCCGCCCCGGCCCTGGGTCTTGTAGGCCCGCGCCAGTACCGCCTTGAGGTAGCCGTCGGCGGTGATACTCACCACCAAGTCCTCGTCGGCGATGAGGTCCTCCAGCGACAGGTCTCCCTCGTCGGGGACGATGCGCGACCGGCGCACGTCACCGAACCGCTCCCTAATGGCAGCGAGCTCCTCGGCGACGACGGCCCGCTGCCGGGCCTCGCTGGCCAGGATCGCCTCCAGATCGGCGATGAGCGCCATCAGCTCAGCGTGTTCCTGGCGCAGCTTCTCCGTCTCCAGGGCGGTGAGCCGCCGCAGCGGCATGTCGAGGATGTGGTTGGCCTGGATCTCGCTCAGCTCGAACCGCGCCATGAGGGCGCCCCGAGCGGCTTCGGTGTCCGCCGAGCCGCGGATGATGGCCACCACCTCATCGATGTTGTCGAGGGCGATGAGCAGCCCCTCGAGGATGTGGGCCCGTTCCTGTGCGCGCTGGAGCCGGTAGCGGGCCCGCCGTACCACCACTTCCAGCTGATGGGCCAGGTAGGCGTGCACCAGGTCCGCCAGGTTGAGTACCCGGGGCACCCCGTCCACCAGGGCGACGGTGTTGACGGCGAAGTTCTCCTCGAGACCCGTCGCCTTGTACAGCTGGTTGAGGATGACCTGGGGGTTGGCTTCCCTCCTCAGCTCGACGACGATGCGGATGCCGTGCCGGTTTGACTCGTCGCGCACATCGGCGATGCCGATCATCCTCTTGCTGTTGACCAGGTCGGCGACCTTCTCCATGATCCGCTGGATCGACACCTGGTATGGGATCTCGGTGACTACGATGGCCAGGCGGCCCTTCTTGATCTCCTGGATGTCGGCGACGGCCCGCATCCGCACCGAGCCCCTCCCGGTGAGCAGGGCGTCGCGGATGCCCTTGGTGCCGACGATGTAGGCGCCCGTGGGGAAGTCCGGCCCCTTGACGAAGCGGGTGAGATCGTCGGCGGTGGCATCGGGGTTGTCGAGGGCATACAGGCAGGCGTCGATGACCTCGCCCAGGTTGTGCGGCGGGATGTTGGTGGCCATCCCCACTGCGATGCCGGTGGACCCGTTGACCAGCAGGTTGGGGAACCGCGCCGGGAGCACGGCGGGCTCGTCGCGCTCCCCCGAGTAGTTGGGGGTGAAGTTGACGGTCTCCTCGGTGATCCCGTCGAGCAGGTGCATCGCCAGCTGGGTCAGCCGGGTCTCGGTGTAACGCATCGCTGCCGGGCCGTCGTCCACCGACCCGAAGTTGCCCTGCGGCTGGACCAGCGGGTAGCGGGTGGAGAAGTCCTGGCCGAGCCGCACCAGAGCGTCGTAGATGGCGTCCTGGCTGTGAGGATGGAACCACCCCATCACCTCGCCGACAACCCGGGCACACTTGCGGAACGGGGTGCCAGGGCGGATGCCGGCGTCGAACATCGAGTACAGGATGCGGCGGTGTACCGGTTTTAACCCGTCGCGTACGTCGGGCAACGCCCGCGACACGATGACCGACATGGCGTACTCGAGGAACGAGTCCTCCATCTCCCGTTCGATCTCGATGGGTCGGATGTTGTCTTCTGACATGGGTGGCTTGGTGGTCCCTATTGAGGTGCCGGCGTCGAGGTTTCGAGGTTCAGATGTCGAGGAATCTCACGTCGTTGGCGTTGTGCTGGATGAAGTGGCGCCGCGCCTCAACATCGTTGCCCATGAGGGTGACGAACACCTCTTCGGCGCGCAGCTGGTCGTCGAGCTGGACCCGGAGCAGCTGGCGGGTAGAAGGGTCCATGGTGGTGTCCCACAGCTCGTCGGCGTTCATCTCCCCGAGGCCCTTGAATCGTTGCACGACGGCCTTCTTGGTGCCCAGCTCGGTCCTCATCCGGGCAAGGGCGGCGTCGTTGAACGCCCACTGGGTCTTGGTGCCCACCTTCATCGAGTACAGCGGCGGTTGGGCAATGTAGATGTAGCCGGCGTCGATGAGCTCCTTCATGTGCCGGTAGAAGAACGTCAGCAGCAGGGTGCGGATGTGCGCCCCATCGACATCGGCGTCGGTGAGGATGACCACCCGGTGGTAGCGGGCCTTGGTGACGTCGAGCTCGTCGCCGATGCCGGTGCCGATGGCGGTGATCAGCGACTGGATCTCGACGTTGGACAGCACCCGGTCGATTCGGTTCTTCTCGACGTTGATGATCTTGCCGCGGATGGGCAGGATCGCCTGGAACTGGCTGTTGCGGGCCTGCTTGGCCGATCCCCCCGCCGAGTCGCCCTCGACGATGAACATCTCCGACAGCGCTGGGTCCCGTGACGAACAGTCAGCCAGCTTGCCGGGCAGCCCGGCCCCGTCGAGCAGGCTCTTGCGTCTGGTGAGGTCGCGAGCCTGCCGGGCCGCCATCCTGGCCTTGGCCGCCGTGGTGGCCTTGTCGACGATGCGGCGCGCCTCACCCGGGTTGCGCTCGAACCACGCCGGCAGGGCGGCGTTGAGCGCCCGCTCCACGAACGAGCGGATCTCGGTGTTGCCCAGCTTGGTCTTGGTCTGGCCCTCGAACTGGGGGTGGCGCACCCGCGCCGAGATGACCGCGGTCAGCCCCTCCCTGACGTCCTCGCCCTGGAGGTTGTCGTCCTTGTCTTTGAGTAGACCCCTGCCGCGGGCGAAGTCGTTGATGGCCCTGGTCAGCGCTTTGCGGAACCCCTCCTCGTGAGTGCCTCCCTCGTGAGTGCTGATGCTGTTGGCGAAGCTGAGGACGGTCTCGTTGTATCCGGAGGTCCACTGCATGGCCACATCCAGCTCGGCGGTGTCGCTCGTCTCTTCGAAGTGGGCGATGTGGGGGTGAATGGGGTCACGTGAGCCGTTGAGGTACTTGACGAAATCGATGAGACCACCGCGGTACTCGAACACCTGCTCCACCGGCTCGTCCCCCCGCTGGTCGCCGAAGCGGATCTGCAGACCCTTGCCGAGGAAGGCCATCTCCCGCAGCCTGCTGGTGACCACGTCGGTGTCGTACTCGGTGGTCTCCGAGAAGATCTCCTCGTCGGCCCAGAAGGTGACCTGGGTGCCGGTGCGTCTGCCCGGCTTGCCCCGCTCCAGAGGGCCTATGGGCTTGCCGTAGGCAAAGACCTGCCGCCAGTGGAACCCCTCGCGCACCACCTCCACCTCCAGCCGGTGCGACAGGGCGTTGACCACCGACAGCCCCACGCCGTGCAACCCCCCGGAAACCGTGTAGGCGCCGCTGTCGAACTTACCGCCGGCGTGCAGCGTGGTGAGCACCGTGGTCAGCGCTGGCTGGCGGGTCTTGGTGTGGCGGTCGACCGGTATCCCCCGACCGTTGTCGCACACCTGCACTCCCCCGTCGGCCAGCAGTGTGATGTCGATGCGGGTGCAGTACCCGGCCATCGCTTCGTCGACGGCGTTGTCGACAACCTCCCAGATGAGGTGGTGCAGACCACGCGGCCCGGTGGACCCGATGTACATGGCGGGTCGCTTGCGCACCGCCTCCAGACCCTCGAGGACCCTGATGTCGGAGGCGTCGTAGGACGCGCGAGAGGAAGGTTTCGTCTCAGCCACAGATCTCCAAGGGCCGGCCCAGGGCACGGCTTCGGGGCGGGATTGGCGCCCCCCATGATACCCGACGGCCGGCTTCGCCCGGTTGATATCCCAGCGGATGTGGCGGGAGATATCCCGGACGATGTGCGGTCACGACGACCCGTCCTGGAGCTCGGCCTCGAAGACTGCGGAGGCCCGCCTGTCGGCCTCGGTGGCCACCCGGATGGCGACGCGAGTGACCTCTGCTCCCGCCCCCACCACCGCCGACAGCCGATCGGCCAGCGCCGCCGACTCATAGCGGAGACGGGTCGCCTCCAGCCCCGACCCGACGACAACGGTGAGCACGCCGTTACGCAGCGCCACCGGCCGGCACCGGGTGCTCCATGGCCCGGCCACGGCACCCCAGTCCCGCCGCAGCCGGACGATGGTGGCCAC
>JACDBE010000009.1 GCA_013695075.1 Acidimicrobiia bacterium | reverse complement strand
GGGGGGACCAGGACGGCGCAGCTCACCATCCCCGGCTACCGCCACGACGTGTGCTCTTCGGTGCATCCGTTCGCGGCAGCGTCGCCGTTCCTCTCCCGGCTGCCGCTCGACCGGCACGGGCTGCGGTGGGTGACCCCGGATACGGCGGCGGCCCATCCCCTCGACGGTGGCCGGGGGGCGGTCCTGGCATCGCTCGAAGCCACCGCTACCGGACTTGGCGGCGACGGCGCCAGGTACCGCAAACTGATGCGACCGCTGTTGCGCCATGCCGACACCGTGATCGGTGTGAGCCTGTCGCCACCGCTGCGGATGCCACCCGAGCCGCTGGCTGCCGCCCGGTTCGGGTTGAAGGCGGCGTTGCCCGCCGGCCTGCTAGCGAGACGGTTCGACACCGCCGAGGGAAGGGCGTTGCTCGCCGGGCTCGCCGGCCACGCCACCATGCCGCTGTCGCGGCCGCTGACCTCCGGTTTGGCGCTGGCGCTCGCCCTGCTGGCCCACGTGCGGGGCTGGCCGGTGGCAGAAGGCGGCTCGGCCGCCCTCACCGACGCCATGGCCGGTCACCTGCGCGCCCTCGGTGGCGAGATCGTCACCGGACGCTGGATCGACTCGCTGGACGAGCTACCCCCCACCGGGGCGGTGATCTTGGACGTGGCACCGGCCGGTCTGGCCCGGATCGCCGGCAACCGCCTCCCCGGGCGGTTCCTGCGTCGGATGCGCCAGTGGAACTACGGGCCCTCGCTGTTCAAGATCGACCTCGCCCTGCGCCAGCCCATCCCCTGGACGTTCGAGCCGGCCCGACACACGGCGACGGTTCACGTCGGGGGCACCCTGGAGGAGATCGCCGCCGCCGAGGCCGCCGCCTGGAAGGGGGAGGCGCACCCCGACCCGTTCCTGGTGCTGACCCAGCCATCGGTCATCGACCCCACCCGGGCTCCCCACGGAGGCCACACTGCCTGGGCCTACACCCACGTCCCCCGGGCGTGGCCCGGAGACGCCACCGACGCCATCGTTGGCCAGATCGAGCGCTTCGCCCCCGGCTTCACCGACAGCATCGTCGGCATGCACGCCGCCTCCCCCGCCCACCTGGAGATCCACAACCCCAACAACGTCGCCGGTTCCATCGCCGGAGGGGCGCTGACCCTCGGCCAGATGCTGGGCCGGCCCCGCTTCACCCCGACCCCACACGTGCTGCCCGCCGACCACCTGTACCTGTGCTCGTCGGCCACCTCGCCCGGCCCCGGCACCCATGGCATGTGCGGCTACCACGCCGCCCGGGCGGCCCTGACCCGCAGCTTCGGTATCAGGCCCAAGACCCCGCCCCTACCATCGGGCGCGTGACAACCCCCACCGCCACCCGACCCCAATTCCCCGGCGGCTACGGGGTACCCGCCACCACCGAGGGCATGCTCGACTGGAACCAGATCGAGGAGAGGCTGGTGGCGGCCCCGGTGTACTGGATGGCGACGGTCCGCCCCGACGGTCGCCCCCACGCCGTGCCCCGCTGGGGGGTGTGGCTCGAAGGGCGGTTGTGGTACGACGGCTCCCCGGAGACGGTGAACGCCCGCAACCTGCGCCACGAACCCCGCTGTGTGGTTCATCTGGAGAACGGCACCGAGGCGGTGATCATCGAGGGCGAGGCATCGGTGAACGGTGATCCCGGCCCGGAGTTCCGCGCCCGGCTGGCAGGTGCGTTCGCCAAGTACCACGACATGGGGTACGCCCCCGCCCCCGAAGGCTGGGAGGGTGACAACGGAGCCGGGCTGTTCGTGTTCACCCCGCACAAGGCGCTCGCCTGGTTCTCATTCCCCACCGACGCCACCAGGTTCAGCTTTAGTCGCTGACACACTGCGGCGGCAGTGGGGTACCTTCGGCGCCGACATGCGCCTCACCTGCTGTATCCGCTACCACACCGCAGCCGGCGAGTCCCTTGACGTGGTGGTCGCCGGGCAACCCACGCTGATGAGCTGGCTGGCCGACGGCTGGTGGTCGGCGCAGATCACCACCTACCGCGGGGCCCGGTACCACTACCGGGTGATGCGCGCCGGATCCGAAATCGCCGCCGAGCGAACATCGCGGGTCACCCCGGACTTCGCCGAGGGCGCCGGCTCCGTCGTCGACCGGTGGCGCCAGCCCGACCCCGCCGACGCCGCTCTCACCAGCGCCCTGTTCCGCAACGCCCTGCAGGCACGGCACGAAGACCCGGTCACCGGTCCCCCCACCGGAGTCATCTTCACCGTGCTCGCCCCCGAGGTCCCCCCAGGGCTCCGCCCCGGGATCATCGGGGCCGGGCCGGCGCTGGGCGACTGGGACCAGGCGGCGGTGATCCCCATGCAGCCCGCTCCCTTTCCCTGGTGGCGAGCCTCCGTCACCGCCGACGCCGGCAGCCTGGCCGGCACCGAGTACAAGGCGGTGCTGCTCGATGGCGACGGAGCCATCGTGCTGTGGGAACCCGGCGCCAACCGCACCCTCCCCCCGGGCCTCGTCCGTCCGGTGGTGGTGAATGACGACCGCATCGGGGGGTCGGCCGGTTGGCGAGGAGCCGGGGTGGGGATCCCGGTGTTCTCGCTGCGCACCGCCCGCTCCGTGGGCGTGGGCCAGTTCACCGACCTCATCCCGTTCGTCGACTGGGCGGCAGACGCCGGGATGTCGGTGGTGCAGCTGCTGCCGGTCAACGACACGGTGAAGAACCACGACTGGGATGACTCGTACCCGTACGACGTGGTCTCGGTGTCGGCCCTGCACCCGATGTATCTCGACCTCGACGACCTCGGCGCTCCCGGGATCACCGTCGAGGTTTCCACCGCCCGCACCGAGCTGGAAGCCGAGCCGGAGGTGGCGTACGAACGGGTGATGGACGCCAAACAGCGTCTGGGGAGACGGGCATACCAGGAAGTCAAGCCCAGTCTCGGCGAGGACACCGCCTTCGCCGCGTTCGTCGACGACGAGTGGGAGTGGCTCGGTCCGTACTCGATGTGGTGTCTGCTGCGCGATCGCAACGGGACAGCTCATCACAGCAGCTGGGGACCGCACCACCGGTTCGACATGGCAACGCTGCAGCGGATGAGCTCCACGGCCAGCCCCGAGTACGACGAGCTCCAGTTCCACTGGTGGTTGCAGTACCAGCTTCACCGCCAACTGGCCGCCGCCGCCAGCCACGCCAGGCGCCGGGGCGTCTCGCTCAAGGGCGATCTGCCCATCGGGGTGTCGCCCACCAGCGTGGAGACCTGGGTCCATCCGCGCCTCTTCCACCTGGGCGCCCAGGCGGGGGCACCCCCCGACGCCTTTGCGGTGCGCGGGCAGAACTGGGGCTTCCCCACCTACGACTGGGAGGCCATGTCCCGGGACGGTTTCGCCTGGTGGCGGGACCGATTCCGGGTAATGGCCCGGTACGTCGACGCCTACCGCATCGACCACGTGCTCGGTTTCTTCCGCATCTGGGAGATACCGCCGCACCAGGTCGATGGGCTACTCGGTCGGTTCCGTCCGTGCCGGCCGCTGACGGAGGACGAGGTGCGTGCCGCCCTCGGTGAGGTCGACCTCGACCGGCTGCTCCGCCCCGCCATCGACGTCGCCATGCTGAAGGAGGTGTTCGCCGAGGCGGCGCCGCTGCTCTGCCAGCGCTTCTTCACCGGGACCGGCGACGACCTGCGCCTCGCGGTCGGCGGGCAACGCGACCTGCTCGATGCCATCGACGGTGGCGCTCTCGACGGGATCGCCGTGGACGCTCGGCCTTCCATCGGACGTCACCTGCTCGACCTGGCCGCCGGAGCCATCCTGCTGCGCGTCGGCGACGGGTACCAACCACGGATCTCCTGGGACGCCACGGAGCGCTACCGGCGGATGACCCCCGCCGTTCGCACCGCCTTCGATCGGATGGCCGCAGACTTCTTCCACCACCGCCACGACCGGCAATGGGAGGAGCACGGGCGGCGCAGCCTCCCCGCGGTGCTCGACGCCACCGACATGCTCGCCTGCGGGGAGGACCTGGGGATGGTGCCAGCCATGGTCCCCCGGGTGATGAACCAGCTGGGGCTGCTCAGCCTGGAGATCGAACGGATGCCCAAGACGCTCGGGGCGTGGATCTCGGACCCGGCCCAGGCTCCCTACCTGTCGGTGGTGAGCCCCGGCACCCACGACACCTCGCCGCTGGTGGAGTGGTGGCGTGAGGATCCCGAGGTGTCACACCGCTACTGGCGGCAGGCACTTGGTCGCCCCGACCCGGTACCCGCCGAGGCCGGACCGGATGTGATCGAGGCCATCCTGAGACGCCACCTCGCCTCCCCTGCGATGTTGTGCATCGTGCCTATCGCCGACCTCATCGCCGTCGAGGGGAGGCTGCGCCGCCACGACGGCCTCGCCGAGCGGATCAACCAGCCCGCCGACCGCTACCACCGCTGGAGCTACCGCATGCACCTGACCGTGGAGACCCTCGCCGCCGACACCGCCTTCACCGCCCGGGTCCGCCACCTGATCACCGACGCCGCCCGCTGACCGCGTAGTGCCCTGACCCGCCGCCACCTGAATTCTTAGGACCGAATCGGGTCACCTCAAGCGCGTTTCGGTCCTAAGAATCGGCGGGGGTGGACAGGATGCGCTGGGCCGCTTCTACATGGTCGGTCTCAACCATGAGCCTGGTCACCGGCCTACCGCCGAGGGCGCCCGGGTCGCTCTCCACCAGCGCGGGGACCTCAGCTTCCTGGAGGCGGGCCCATGCCGCCTCGGCGGCGGGCCGGTCCTCGAACTCGGCTACCGGCACCAGTCGGGCCCGGCGCCACGGGGAGATCACGCCTCGGTCCCGCCGGTGAAGTGCCAACTGCCCAACCACATCGAGGGAGCGTTGACGATGAGCGGGCCGAACTCGGAGTCCGCCCAGCGGGCGTCGTTGCCGATGCCGAGCACGTTGCCCGGTCCCAGGGCGGCGAGGAACGACTGGGTGAAGCGCATCCCGGTGACGGCGCCGGTGATCCTCCCGTTCTCGATCATGAAGGTGCCGTTACGGGTGAGCCCGGTAACGGCCATCGTCTTGGGATCGAGCACCCGGCAGTAGTTGAAGGTGGCCACGTAGATGCCGCGGTCCACCTCCTCGATGAGATCCTCCGCCGACCGGTCGCCGGGGGCGAAGAACAGGGCGCTGGGCACCGGGCCGTACACCTCGCTGCCGGGGGCGGCGTGGCCGGTGGACGCCGCTCCCGCCTGGGCGGCGGTGCGCCGGTCGTGGAACAGACCCTTGGTGGCACCGGTTTCCACCAGGGTCACCGGGGACCGTCGGGTCCCCTCGGTGTCGAAACCGATGCCCACCGCCCGAGCGTCGGTGGCGTCGTCAACCAGGTTTATCGCCGGGTCGAACTGGTCAGCTCCCACCTCGGCGAACGACATCCCCTCGTTGTGGAACTTGCCGTTGAAGCCGTAGTAGGCGAGGAAGATCCCGATGGTGGCGACACACTCCGGCGACAGCACCACCTGGTAATCCCCCGGCTTGACGTCGTAGGCACCGACCGACCCGGTGGCCCGCTCCGCCGCCAGGGCGCCGACGGCGGCGGCGTCGATGTCGTCGAGCCGATTGGAGGCGGCGTGCCCCGACCCGGCCGATGTCCCCGTGCGATGGATCCCGTCGAGCGTCGCCGCGGTATAGCGGCCCTCGTGGCTGACTCCGGCCGAGTTGGCAAAGGCGATCTCGACACCGCTGGTGGAGCAATATCCGGCCGCCTCCATGTCGGGACCGGCGGCGCCGAAGGCTGCCAC
The DNA here is from genome assembly GCA_013695075.1 of Acidimicrobiia bacterium. GTDB lineage: Bacteria > Actinomycetota > Acidimicrobiia > Spongiisociales > UBA5794 > JACDBE01. The sequence continues at coordinate 4,865 of JACDBE010000009.1, read as the reverse complement.
CCGGCCCGCCCGGTCGGCGGGTTCGGCGGCGGCGGTGGCCGGATCGTAGTGATCCACAGCCGGTCCCCCCGGGTCCTCGCCGGTGAGCCCCGGCCAGTGCGGGTCCACCGGCTGCACCCGGCACCGCTCCAGCGTCTCCTCGACGAACACGCCAAGCCGGTCGGGGTCGACATTGGAGGTGGTTCCGGACGCCACCCTGCCGTCGGCCGCCATCCGCAGCGACACCACGTCGCCCTCCTCGCCAACGTTCTGGTGGATGAACGAATTGGCGAAGCGGGTCAGCGCCGAGCTGCCTCCGGCCACCCTCACCTCCGCCTCGGCGCGGGCGCCGATCCTCTCCAGCACCGTCTCGGCCAGCCGCATCCGCTCGCTCACGCCTTCACCCCCACCCTGACCTTGGCGAACCGGGCCGGCGCCGCCGAATGACCGGTGTGGGCCACCTGCATGGGTTGGCCCTTGCCGCAGTTGGGGGTACCCCAGTGGACCAGCTCGGTGTCACCGGCAAGCCGGTCCATCGTCGCCCAGAACTGGGGGGTGATGCCGGTGTAGGTCGGGTTGCGCACCATCTTGCCCTTCCTCCCGTTCTTGACCTCCCAGGCGATTTCGCAACCGAACTGGAAATTGAGACGCCTGTCGTCGATCGACCAGGAACGGTTGGTCGACATGAGGATGCCGTCGGCGGTGTCGGCGATGATCTCCTCCAGGGTGCCCGCCCCGGGAAGGAGACCGACATTGGTCATTCGCACCATGGGGAGCCGGTTGTGCCCGTCCCCCCGCACCATCCCCCCCGGGGTTAGCTCGGCGATGGACGCGGAGTCCCGCCCCGACAGCACCCCCACCCAGCGACCCTCGGTGACGATGTCGATCCGTTGCGCCGGGGTGCCCTCGTCGTCGTAGCCGAAGGTGCCCAGGGCACCGGGCAGGGTGGCGTCTGCGGTGATGTTCATCACCTCGGACCCGTAACGGTGGTGGTGCAGCCTTTCCAGCTCCAGGTGCGAGGTGCCGGCAAAGGCCGCCTCCCACCCCAGGATCCGGTCGAGCTCGATGGCATGGCCCACCGACTCGTGGATCTGCAGCCCCAGCTGAGATCCCTCCAGGATCAGCTGCTTCTCGCCCTCCTCCACGGCGGGAGCGCCCAGCAGGGCGGCCGCCTCTTCGGCGATGCGGGCGGCGTTGCCGGCGTAGTCCCAGCGGCGCACGGTCTCGTAGCCCCCGGTCTCGAACTGGCCAAACGACTGCGGGTAGGAGCGGCGCTGCGTCTCCGACTCGCCGACGGCAGTGGCGTCGTAGCCGCCACCAGACTCCACCAGCCGCTGCTTGATGCGGTGCCCCTGGGAGGACACGAACCACTTGTCGGTGACCCAGCAGGTGAGGTTGCCCCTGGCGATGGCGATACCTTCCACCGCCTCCATGGTGCCGGTGACCTCCACCAGCAGATCCACTTTCTCCGCCAGCGGCACCGCCAGCGGGTCCTCTTCATGGGGGGTGACATACTCGTCGGTGACCACCGGGACGTCCGCCAGCACCATCTTCGGGCCGGGCACGGTGGCGGAAGCGTCGGCGATGCGGGCGGCCATCGCCCCGGCGCCACGGGCGGCGGTGTCGGTGAGGTCGGCCGTGGCATAGAACCCCCACGACGAGCCGATCAGCGCCCGCACCCCCACCCCGGCGGTCTCGGTGCGATCCACCGACTCCACCACCCGGTTCTGCACATCGATGCTCTCCGTGGTGGCGATGACCACCCTGGCGTCGGCGTAGGCGGCACCGGCGGCCAGCGCTCCCTCGACGGCGGCCTGGGCGTAATCGAACACGGCACCTCCTGGGTCGTCTGGGGGCGGCGATGCTACCGGTTGGGTACCGTCGTCGGATCAGCCACCAACACCTGCCGGACGACTACGTCTACTGTCCCCACTGCGCCGCCTCCCTGGAGTCGGTGACGCTGGGCAGACGCCACCGCATGCGCTGCCCGTCGTGTGGGTTCGTGCACTGGCGCAACCCGGCGGTAGGCGCCGCGGTGCTGGTTCGTGACGCATCGGAGAGGATCCTGCTGGTGCGGCGAGCCCCGGAGGCCACCCGGCCCGGGTTGTGGTCGGTACCGGCGGGGTTCGTCGACTACGGCGAGGAGGTGCGGGAGGCGGCCGCCCGGGAGCTGGAGGAGGAGACCGGCTTGATCGCCGAGATCGGCGAGGTGATCCACGCCGCCTCCAACTTCCACGATCCGGCCAAGCTCACGGTCGGGGTGTGGTTTGTCGGGCGGGTCACCGGGGGGACGCTGGCGGCTGGTGACGACGCCGATGACGTCGGCTGGTTCGCCCTCGACGACCTGCCACCGCTGGCCTTTCCCACCGACGAGACGCTGTTCGAGCGGCTCCGCCGCGGCGAGGTGTGATCTGGCTGGGTGGTATGGCCACAGCCCGGCCACCGACGGCAGCCAGGCGTCACCCCAGCGCCACCCGCCACGGGCGGTCGCCGGCGAGGAAGGCCGCCACCCGCTCCGCCTCGGCGGTCACCTCGGCCCGGCCGGCTCTCCCCAACCGTTGCAACGGGGTCACCACCACCTCGACGCCGTGGCGGCTGGTGTTCACCGCCCAGGTCCCGGCAACGCGACCGTCGACCAACACCGACGCCAGCACCTGGGCGTTGCGGGTCTGCATCACGGCGTCGTAGTGAGCGGCCGGGATGATGCGCTCCCGTCGCTTGGGGGCGTAGGCGAGGAGGAGGCTGTCGAACCGGGGCAGCAGCCGCAACGGGACCGACACCTGCGGGTCGGGGCGGGGGGCCGCCGTCAGGTCGTACACCGTGTCTCCGCCCGGGTCGGTGAACTCGATCAGCTCGTCTCGCAGGGCGGCCACGGCGGCCCGGGCCCTGGTCACCCGGCTCTCACCCATGAACGACTGGATGTCGCCAAGCGAGGCCGGACCGAAGGCCGCCAGGTAGCCGCGCACTCGAGCCACCCAGGCGGTGTCGGCATCGACCGCCCCCAGGTGGGCGAAGACCGACGCCGCCGCCAGATACCCGTCGCGACCGTGGAGGTCGATGCGGGTGGTGGCCGGGGAGCGAATCAACCAGCTCCACGCCCGCACCATGAACCAGCTGCCGCTGTCGGGCAACGCCGCTCCCGGTCTGAGGTGCCCTGCCACCCAGGTGTCGATGAAGTCGAGCAGTTCGGCGTGGCTCCGCTCGGTGGCGGTGAAGCGGGCGAGAGCGGTTCGCAGCTCGTCGGGGTCGACCAGCCGGCCCAGATAGGCGTCCCAATTGCGGCGCTTGATGGCGTCGGAGGCGGCGGCGTGCTCCTGGTACTGGTCGCCGCTCACCACGTGCAGCGTCTGGCGGTACAGCGACGCCTTGACCAGGCGGTACTCGTCCAGGGCCTGGTGCATCACCTCGGGGGTGACGTCGACCGTTCTCGCCCGCACCGCCAGGAAAGGTGACGGGTTGTACTGGGCCTGAAGCGGCCCCACGGCGTCCACCACCTCGTCCACCGTGGTTCCCGCCGGCAACGGTTCGATCAGTCCCTGGCGCCGAAGGGTGGCCCGGTTGAGCTCCTCGTCCGAGATCGGTTCCGGCACAGCACCGGAGCCTACGCCTGGCAGCCGTGGCCACCTGGGCAGCCCGACGCCAGCCTTGTGTCAGGCATGCCTAACAGGTTCCGTTAGGTGGATTTGCACTATGGTGATGGTAGGAATACCTCTTGGCGCCGGTTGACTCGAGAAGGCAGGCCACATGAAGCTGAGGATCGCCCTGGTTGCCGCCGTTGCGCTGCTCGCCCCCTCGTGCGGTGGCTCCGCCGCCGACGAGTCGTCAACGACATCGGTGGCCGGCTCCGGGGACGGCGCCACCACCAGCTCGGCGTTCGCCCCTGCCGAAGGTGCCCTGGTGGTCTACTCGGGCCGCAATGAGAGCTTCGTCGATCCGGTGGTGGACCGATTCACCGCCGAGACCGGCATCGAGGTTGCCGTTCGCTACGCCGGCACCAGCGAGCTGGCCACCGCCCTGCTCGAAGAGGGCGCCAACTCGCCTGCGGACGTGTTCTGGGCGCAGGATCCGGCCTTCATCGGCGGTCTCGCCAACGAGGGCGCCCTCACCACCCTCCCCCAGGACCTGGTGGCGATGGTCCCGGAGCGGTTCCGGGACGGCGACGGCCGCTGGGTGGGCATCACCGGGCGCAGCCGGGTGCTGGTGTACAACACCGACCTGGTCAGCCAGGATGAGCTGCCCGACAGCGTCTTCGATCTCACCGAGCCGGAGTGGTCGAGACGCTTCGGGATCGCCCCCACCAACGGATCGTTCGTCGCCTTCGTCACCGGTATGATCCTCGCCGCCGGCGAGGAAGCCACTCGGGTCTGGCTAGAGGGAGTGGCCGCCAACGAACCGGAGATCTTTGACGGCAACGGTCCCATCGTCGATGCCGTGGTCGCCGGCGATCTGGACGCCGGGTTGGTCAACCACTACTACCTGCTGCAGCGCATCGCCGAGCTGGGAGAGGTCCCGGCGGAGAACCTCTTCTTCCCCTCCGGTGACCCCGGCGGTCTGGTGATGGCCACCGGTGCCGGGGTGCTCGCCTCGTCCGACATGGCGGAGGCTGCTGAACAGTTCATCGCCTTCTTGCTGGCCGCCGAGTCCCAGGCCCACTTCCTCAGCCTGTTCGAGTACCCGTTGGTCGACGGCGTCGGCACCCCCGAGGGTCAGGTTGCGCTGGCCGAGCTGCCCACGCTGGACATCGACCTGACCGACACCGCCGACACGCTGGAGCCGGCCCTCACCCTGATCGCCGAGTCCGGGCTGAGCTGAGGCATGACCCGGTGACCATCGTCGGCGGGCCTATCGAGCGGGCCGGGGTCACCACCGCACCGGCACCGCCCACC
>JACDBE010000002.1 GCA_013695075.1 Acidimicrobiia bacterium | reverse complement strand
GCACCAGGGTGGCCACCCCCCAGCTCAACCGCCTCATCCGATCGTGGCAGGAGGCCCATCCACCCCCGATGCGCGCCGGCAAGCGGGCCCGCATCATCTACGCCGTGCAGGCCGACACCAACCCGCCCCGGATGGTGCTGTTCGTGCGGGGCGGCGAGCTGGGCTCGGACTACCTGCGCTTCCTGGAGCACCGGCTGCGTGACAGCTTCGACTTCACCGGCACCCCGGTGCTGCTCCACACCAGGCGCCGCCACTCCGCCGACGAAGCGGTCCCCCGGCGTCGCCCGGCCCGTCATCTAGCCTGAGGCCATGCCGGACCCCAGCTCGCTCGAGGACCGCTTCCGCAAGGCCGCCGAGACCGCAGCCGCCGGTGGCGCCGAGCGGTACCACGAGAAGCTGGCCCAGCAGGGCAAGCTGTTCGTCCGCCGCCGGGTGGAGCTGCTGGTGGACGAGGGCAGCTTCCGCGAGGACGGTCTGCTGGCCAACGCCGCCGCCGGTGATCTCGCCGCCGACGGTGTGGTCACCGGGAGGGCCACCGTCGAGGGCCGGGCGGTGGTGGTCATCGCCAACGATCCCACCATCAAGGCGGGGAGCTGGGGCGCCCGTACCGTGGAGAAGATCATCCGGATGCTGGAGGCGGCTTACGACGAGCTCCTCCCCGTCTTCTACCTGGTCGACTCCGCCGGAGCCCGCATCACCGACCAGGTCGACCTGTTCCCCGGACGGCGCGGTGCCGGACGCATCTTCTACAACCAGGTACGCCTGTCGGGGCGGGTGCCCCAGATCTGCTGCCTGTTCGGCCCGTCGGCCGCCGGTGGCGCCTATATCCCCTCGTTCTGCGACGTGGTGATCATGGTGGACGGGCGCGCCTCGATGTATCTGGGGTCGCCGCGCATGGCGCAGATGGTCATCGGGGAGCACACCACCTTGGAGGAGATGGGAGGTGCCCGGATGCACTGCGAGGTGTCCGGGTGCGGCGACGCCCTGGTGGCCAGCGACGAGGAGGCTATCGACTGGGCCCGTGACTACTTCTCCTACATGGCGGACAGCTACCGGGTGCTGCCCCCGGAGTACACCGCCGAACCCGCCGCTCCAGGCGATCCGGGCGAGCTGCTCCCCGCCGACTCCACCCAGGGATACGACATGGTGGGGTTCCTGGAGCGGGTGGTCGACGCCGACAGCATGCTCCAGGTAAAGGAGCGATTCGCCCGCGAGGTGATCACCGCTCTGGCCCGGCTCGACGGCAAACCGGTGGGCATCGTCGCTTCCCAACCCAGCCACCTGGGAGGTGTCCTCTTCGTGGACTCCGCCGACAAGGCGTCCCGGTTCATCTGGATGTGCGACGCCTTCAACATCCCGCTGGTGTTCTTCGCCGACGTACCCGGCTTCATGATCGGCACCCAGGTGGAGCGGCAGGGCATCATCCGCTCCGGGGCCAAGATGCTCACCGCCATCGCCGAAGCCACCGTGCCCCGCATCTCCGTCATCGTGCGCAAGGCGTACGGGGCCGGGCTGTACGCCTTTTCCGGCCCGGGGCTGCGACCCGAGGCCACCTTGGCACTGCCCACCGCCGAGATCGCCGTGATGGGCCCCGAGGCGGCGGTCAACGCCGTCTACTACAACAAGATCCAGGAGCTCCCCGAAGACCAGCGTGAAGACTTCGTCGCCGAGCGGCGCGCCGAGTTCCTCGAGGACGTCGACCTGCTGCGGTTGGGCTCGGAGATGGTGGTGGACGCCGTCATCCAACCCGGCGAGCTCCGGGCCGAGCTGATCGCCCGGCTCGCCCTAGCCGCCGGCAAGGAGCGCCACTTCTCCGGTCGGCGCCACGGCGTCCCCCCGGTATGAGCGACCCGCCCGGGGTGGGCGGGCAGCAGCCGGACCCCGCCGCCGGCGAGGTCGACCCCGGGAGAGGCGCCGCCGAGCACGAGGAGAAGTGGCCGGTGGGGTTCATCCTCACCATCGTCATGGTGAGCCTCTACCTCGGGTACCGGCTGTGGCAGGGTCTGGTCGCCCTCTGGCACTGGGCGACCTGACCGGCCGCACCGACGCTGAACGTCGATCCCTGCTCGAGATTGGTCGGGTGTACCATGCACGGCAACGGGCTGTGGCGCAGCTTGGCAGCGCGCTTGACTGGGGGTCAAGAGGTCGCCGGTTCAAATCCGGCCAGCCCGACCAC
>JACDBE010000325.1 GCA_013695075.1 Acidimicrobiia bacterium | reverse complement strand
CCTGGCCTCGTCCCACTGGCGCAGGCAGCGCCCGCAGGTGGCCCGCACCACCACCTCCACCGGCCCCCGCACCACGATCCCGCCGGGGACCGCGGTGAGATCGATGTCGGCGCCCAGCGGCGGCTGGAGCAGGACGGCGAACTCCTCGTTAGACCAGTCCACCGGGGTCTCGATGTGGATTGCCCTGGTCCGTCCGGGGTGGCGGAGCACGTCACCGACCGGCACCAGGAACCGGGACCCGGTGGGCATGGGCTACTCCGAGACGGGTGGTTCGATGGGGACTGGAAGAGCGCGGTGCAGCTCGGCGCGGGACTCGCGCACGTACCGGAGCAGCTCGCCGAGCACCGTTTCGGCCTCCGACAGCTGCTGTTCGGCGTAGTCCTCGGCCTCCAACCGGATGCGCTCCGCCTCCCTCTCGGCGTTTCGCACCAGCCGGTTGGCCTCCTCGACGGCTTCCTCCACGATGTAGCTCTCGCTGACCATCTCCTCGGAGCGGACCTGGGCGGCGGCAAGCGCCTCGCGCGCCTTTTCGTTGGTTCTGGCGATATAGGTCTCCCGCTGCCGCACCATCCACCGCGCCGCCCGCAGCTCCTCGGGCAGCTCCTCCTGGAGCACCCGCAGCCGGTCGACGAACTCATCGCGGTTGAACATCACGCTTTGCGACAGCGGGACCGGGCGGGCCTCCTCGACGGCGACGATCAGCGCCTCGATGTGGTCGATGATCTTGCCGGGTATCGGCGGCGGTGCCGGTCGGGAATCCTCGGTCATGTGGCAAAGGCCTCCTTCAGGGCCGCGGCTGCCGGCGCCGGCACCAGGGCTTCAACGGAGCCGCCCAACCGGGCGACCTGCTTGACCAGCGATGACGACAGGTACCCGTACTCGGGCTTGGTGGCGACGAACAGGGTGACCACCCGCGACGCCAGGTGCCGGTTCATCTGCGCCATCTGCAGCTCGTAGTCGAAGTCGGTGATGGCCCGGAGACCCTTGACGATGACCTCGATGCCCTCGGCCTGGGCGTAGTCGACCAGCAGCCCGGAGAACGACCCGATGTCAACCGTCGGCCACGGCCGGCAACACTCCTCCAGCAGCGCTATACGCTGCGCGGCGGTGAACAGCGGTTCCTTAGCTGGATTGGCGATAACCGCTACCCGCACCCGGTCGAAGATGTCCACGCAACGTTCGATGACGTCCAGGTGCCCCTTGGTTGGCGGATCGAAGCTGCCCGGGATGAGAGCGGTGGTCACGATGGTGCCTCGTGGCGGCGCGCCTCCAGCCGCCAGACCTCGGCTTGGCCGTAGCGGCGGCGGTCGGTGAGGACGAGCGAGTCGGGGAGGGGCGGCTCCTCGCCGCGCCTCCGGTGAACCACGACGACCCCACCGTCGGTCACGGCCGGCTCCAGTCCTTCGAGGATCCGCGCCACAGAAGGTAGCGGCTGGTCGTATGGGGGGTCAACGAATGCCAGGTGGTAGGCGCCGCCGGGGTGGGCCAGGAACCGGCCGACATCGGCGGCGACGACCGTTCCGCCCAGCCCGACGCGGGCAATGTTCTCCCGCAGCACCGCAAGGGCGGACCGGTCTCGCTCGACGAAGGTGACGGCGCCGGCGCCGCGGCTCAGCGCCTCCAACCCCAGCGACCCGGTGCCGGCGAACAGGTCCAGCACCACGGCGTCGACGACGACGTCGCCCAGCGACGAGAACAGCGCCTCCTTCACCCGGTCGGGGAATGGTCGGGTGGTTCCACCCCGGGGACCAAGCAGGCGACGGCCCCGGGCCACCCCGGCGATGATCCTCACGGCGCACACCCCATGCCGGGGACGCTACGTGGCTCAGCTCTTGAAGAGCCAATCGACGTCGGTACCGAGCAGGGCGCGCACCTCCTCGGCTATCTCCGGGTGGGCGGTGAGCGCCGGATCGGCGGCGACGAGATCGAAGGCCTCCTGGCGGGCGGTGGCCAGCAGGGCGGCATCGCGCAGGATGTCGGCCAGCTTGAGGTCCTTGATCCCGGCTTGGCGGGCGCCGAACACGGTCCCCTGACCGCGGATGCGCAGGTCCTCCTCGGCCAGCTCGAAACCGTCCGTACTGCTCAGCATGGCCTCCAACCGCTGCTTGCCCTCCTCGGTGGTGGGCTCGGCCACCAGCAGGCAGAACGATCGGTGCCCGCTGCGGCCCACCCGTCCCCGCAGCTGGTGCAGCTGGCTGAGCCCGAAGCGGTCGGCGTCCTCGATCACCATCAGAGTGGCGTTGGGGATGTCGATGCCCACCTCGATGACGGTGGTGGCCACCAGCACGTCGACAGCACCGTCCTTCATGGCGTGCATGGCCTGGTGCTTGTCCTCGGTGCGCAGCTGGCCGTGGATGAGACCGAGCCGCAGCTCGGGGAATACTCCGCGGAGCCGCTCGAACTCTGCCACCGCCGAGGCGGCCTCGGTCTTGTCGCTCTCCATTACCAGCGGACACACCACGAACGCCTGATGACCGGCGGCGATCTCGGCCCGCACCGTGCGGTACACCGCCTCCAGGTCGGCAGGCGACGTTCCCAGCAGCCTGGTCTCCACCGGGATCCGCCCCGGCGGCATCTCATCGAGCACCGACATGTCCAGGTCCCCGTACAGGGTCATCGCCATGGTGCGCGGTATCGGGGTGGCGGTCATGATCAGCAGGTCGGGGTCGTGGGTGGCCGCTTTTTCCCGCAGCTCCACCCGTTGGTGGACCCCGAAGCGGTGCTGCTCGTCGACGACGGCCACCCCCAGATCGGCGAAGTCCACCCCCTCCTGGATGAGGGCGTGGGTGCCCACCACGATGTCGACGGTGCCGTCGGCGATCCAGCGGGTGATGTCGGCGGGACGCACCGAGCGGGCGGAGAAGTTGGCGGCGGCCTGCTTGCCGGTGAGCAGCGCCATACGCACCGAGCGACCAGCGGCGGCGGGCTGAGTGGCATCATCGTTGGTGAACAGGTCGCGTTGCCCGTCGGGGACGCTCCGATCGATCACGGTCGGTTCCATCCCGGCCTCGACGATCATGTCAGACATCACCAGGTAGTGCTGGGCGGCGAGCACCTCGGTCGGGGCCATCACCGCCCCCTGGAGGCCGCCCTGGACGGCGGTGAGCAGGGCGGCGAAGGCCACCACCGTCTTCCCCGACCCGACTTCACCCTGCAGCAGCCGGTGCATCGGATGCGGTGACGCCAGGTCGGCGGTGATCTCGTCGATGGCCCGCCGTTGGGCGCCGGTGAGGGGGAAGGGCAGCGCCTCGAGGAACGGGGTCACCAGCAAGCCGTCCACGGTGTGCGCCACCCCGGTGGCGTCGTCGATCTGGCGCCGCTTGCGCATGGCCAGCGCCACCTCCAGCCGGAACAGCTCGTCGAACACCAGCCGGCGCCGACCCGGGGCCACCTGGGCCAGCTCCTGGGGATTGTGCACCGCTGCCATCGCCTCGTCCCGGCTCAGCAGACGGTGCCGGGCCAGCATCGCCGCCGGGAGCACCTCGGTGATGGGTCGCGACCGGCGCAGCGCGTTGTCCACCGCCTGCCGCAACCGGGCAGGGCGTATGCCGGCCGGCGTCGGGTATACCGGCAGCACCCTGCCGGTGACCAGGTCCTCGTCGGGGCGATCCAGCCGGTCGACGTCCGGTGACTTCATCTCCAGGAATCCGCGGTTCAGCTCCACCTTGCCTGATAGGGCCACCTCGGCACCCTGCTCCAGCTTCAGGTAGGGGTTGAACCAGATCACCCGCACCCTGCTGGTCCCGTCCGAAACGGTGGCCTCGATCAGGGTCCGGTTGCCCCGGATGCGGCGGCTGGAGATCGTCTCGATCACCCCGCCCACGGTCACCTCCTCGCCCAGCGGCACGGCGGCGATGTCGAACAGCGCCGAGCGGTCGAGGTAGCGGCGGGGGACGTGGAGCAGCAGATCGGTGACGCTGCCGACCCCTGCGGCCGCCAGTCGCTTGGCGATGGCGGGCCCGATCCCCTTCACCTCGTCGGTGGAGCGCGAGGTGAGGTACGCCAGCGATCGCCCAGACATGGCGGACGAGGGTACCCGCACCCGATCGGGGGATGACCGGCGCGCTGCTACACTCCCGCCCGACCTCAGGAGGTCTCCCCTTTGTCGTATCGATGTGAGGTGTGCGCCAAGGAGCCTTGGGTCGGCAAGCAGGTGAGCTTCTCTCACAAGCGGTCGTCCAAGCGTTGGCTGCCCAATATCCAGAAGATCCGGGTCAAGCACGGATCCAACGCCCGGCGCATGCGGGTGTGCACGTCGTGCATCAAGGCCGGCAAGGTCGAGAAGGCCTGAGCTGGTGCAGGGCGTCGTCAAGGTGTACGACCCCGTCACCGGCTTCGGGGTCATCGTCTGCGACGATCGCTCCGAGGTGGTGCTCCGCCCCGGCTCGCTTGACGGTTCGCTGTTCCGCACCCTGCGCCAGGGCCAGCGGGTCATCTTCGACGTGGCCGAGCGCAGTGGCGACCGGGTCGCCACCACCCTCCGCTTCGGCTCGGACGGGTACTAGCTGCCTGTCCCGGGGGTGCCGGCCCTCGGCGGCGGCGCGGTCGGTAGTATCGCCGCCACGCCCCTTCACCCCTTGGAGGATCTCCATGGTCGAGGCCTACGTGCTCATCCAGACCGAGGTCGGCAAGGCCGCCTCGGTCGCCACCGCCATCGCCGAGATCGAAGGCGTCACCTCGTCGGAGGCGGTCACCGGACCGTACGACGCCGTGGTGCACGCCCAGGCAGACGACGTCGACTCGCTGGGCAAGCTGGTCGTGGCCAGGATCCAGGCCGTCGAAGGGATCACCAGGACCCTGACCTGCCCCGTCGTCAGGCTGTAGCCCGCAGGGTCAGGTGAGGGCGAGCTGGACCAGCTCGTCGCACAACTCGGGGTAGGTCATCCCGCTCGCCATCCACATCTTGGGGAAACCCGAGATGGGGGTGAAGCCGGGCATGGTGTTGACCTCGTTGAGGATGAAGCCCCGCCCGCCCTCCTCGAGGAAGAAGTCGACCCGGGCCAGACCGCGGCACTCGAGGGCAGTGAAGGATCGCTGCGCCAGGGCACGCACCTCGGCCGTCTGCTCCTTGGACATCGGGGCTGGGGCCACGAACCGACTGGTCTCGTCGTGGTACTTGGCGTCGTAGTCGTACCAGCCGCTCCGCAGCACGATCTCTCCGGGCACCGAGGCCCGAGGCCCGTCGAGCACCGCCACCTCGATCTCCCGGCCATCGATCTGTTCCTCGACGACCGCCTTGTCGCCGTAGGCCAGGGCACTGAGCAGCCCGTCCTTGATCTCCAGGTCGGATTCACAGCGGGTGATCCCCACGCTGGAGCCGAGGGCAGCGGGTTTGACGAACACCGGCAGACCCAGGTCGTCGATGATGTCGGCGGCCACCCGCGACGGGTCGTCGAGGTCGGGCCGCCGCACCACCCGCCACCGCGTCACCGGGATGCCGGCGGCGACAAGGATCTGCTTGGCCAGATCCTTGTCCATGGCCAGCGCCGAGGCCGTCACCCGGCAACCGACGTAGGGGATGCCGCACATCTCGAAGAGCCCCTGCACGGTGCCGTCCTCGCCGTAGGGCCCGTGGAGCACCGGGAAGACGACATCGAAGCCGACCGTGGTCCCGCCGATGTCAACGGTGCCGTCGGGGACCCGCACCGCCACCGGTTCCCCCGAGGCGGTGAGCTCGGGGGCACCCTGCGGCGGGAACCACCACCGTCCTGCCCGGTCGATGCCGACCACGGTGACCTGGTGGCCGGCGGAGGCGAGGGCATCACGCACCGCCGCAGCCGAAACGCAAGAAACCTCGTGCTCCGCCGAGCGGCCACCAAACAGGAGCAGGACCCGAGCCATCAAAGGAGGTTACCGCCGGGGATCGAAAAGCCACGGCCTTCAGGTTGCGTCTTCCCCTCCGGCGGCGATGGCGTGGAACCCTCCGTCGACGTGGATGACCTCGCCGGAGGTCATCGGGGCCCAGTCGGAGAGGAGCACGGCCACCATCTGCGCCACCGGGGACGGGTCGGCGATGTCCCATCCCAGCGGCGCCCGCTGCTGCCACACGGCGTCGAACCGGCTGAACCCGGGGATCCCCTTGGCGGCGATGGTGCTCAGCGGTCCGGCGGACACGGCGTTGACCCTGATGCCATCGGCGCCGAGATCGCGGGCCAGGTAGCGGGTGACCGCCTGCAACGCCGCCTTGGCCACCCCCATCCAGTCGTATGCCGGCCATGCCTGGGTGTTGTCGAAGTCCAGGGTGACCAGCGCCCCTCCCCCAGCGGCCACGAGTAGCGGACGCAGTCCCACGGCCAGCGTCTTGTAGGAGAACGCAGACGTGAGGAACGCGGTGCTCGCCGATTCGGCCGGGGTGTCGAGGAAGCGTCCCCCCAGGGCGTCGTCGGGGGCGTAGGCGATGGCGTGCAGGGCCCCGTCGACAGCACCCCACCGCCGCTCCAGGTCGGCCACCAGCGCCTCCATGTGCGCCGGATCGTTGATGTCGAGCTCGAGCACGTCGACCGCCTCGGGCAGCCGCTGTGCCGAACGCTCGGTCAGCCGGCGCCCCCGCCCGAACCCGGTGAGCACCAGCGCTGCCCCCTGCTCCTGGGCGATGCGGGCGGCGTGCCAGGCGATGGAGTCGTCGGTGAGCACACCGGTGATGACCAGTCGCTTGCCTTCGAGCAGCACGCCGCGCTCCCTCCGTGCCGG
>JACDBE010000306.1 GCA_013695075.1 Acidimicrobiia bacterium | reverse complement strand
GGCCGAAACAGTGCTCGCCGAGCTGCTCCGGTACGTGCGCGAGTCCCGCGCCGAGCTGCACCGCGCTCTTCCAGTCCCCATCGAACCACCCATCTCGGAGTAGCCCCATGCCCACCGGGTCCCGGTTCCTGGTGCCGGTCGGTGACGTGCTGCGCCACCTCGGACGGACCAGGGCCGTCCACATCGAGACCCCGGTGGACTGGTCCATCGAGCAGTTCACCGTCCTGCCCCAGCCGCCACTGGGCGCCGACATCGATCTCACCGCGGTCCCCGGCGGGATCGTGGTGCGGGGGCCGGTGGAGGTGGTGGTGCGGGCCACCTGCGGGCGCTGCCTGCGCCAGTGGGACGAGGCCAGGGTGGTCGACGTCAGTCAATTGGCCGAGACGGTGGATGAGGGCGACGACGGCTACGTGCTCGATGGGGACCTGCTCGACCTCGAGCCGATCCTGCGCGACGAGGTGTTGCTGGGTTTGCCGCTGGTGGCGCGCTGCGATCCGCCGTGCTCCCAACTTGGCGAAGGGGCCGAAACACGCTTGAATGCCGCAGCCCCCGAGGCGAGATCCGACACCCCCTTCGCGGCCCTTCAGGATCTGTGCGACGCCGGGGATTAGTGCTGGTAGAGCGAGGACTGTTCCGCCATGGCGGTACCCAAGAAGAAGATGTCGCGGTCTCGAACTCGACGCCGCAAGGCGACCTGGAAGGTCTCCGCCCCGGCACTGGCCACCTGCCGCCGCTGCGGCTCGGGCCACGTCCCGCACCGGGTGTGCCCGGCGTGCGGCTTCTACAACGGCCGCGAGATCGTCCCCACGGCCTGATCCGTGGCTCGCATCGCCGTCGACGCCATGGGGGGGGACCGGGCGCCGGATGAGATCGTCCATGGGGCGGTGGCGGCGGCCCGCTCCGGTATCGACGTGGTGCTGGTCGGTGACGAAGCCCACATCTCCGCCCTGCTCGGCGACGGCGGCGCCACCGGGGAGATCGACATCGTCCCCGCCAGCCAGGTGATCGGCATGGCGGAGGATCCCGGTTCGGCGATACGCGACAAGAAGGACGCCTCGGTGACCGTGGCTGCCCGGCTGGTCGCCACCGGGGAGGCGCAGGGCATGGTGTCGGCGGGCTCCACCGGCGCCGCCATGGCCGCCGCTGTGTTCGTCATCGGGCGCATCGGCGGGGTGTCCCGGCCGGCGATCGCCACCCTGCTGCCGCTTGGCAAGATCATCCTGGACGCCGGGGCCAACCTCTCCTGCCGACCCGAGCACCTGGTCCAGTTCGCCGTGATGGGATCGGCCCTCTCCAGCTCCCACTTCGGCATCGCCGAACCGGCCGTGGGGCTGCTCAACATCGGGGAGGAGGAGGGCAAGGGCCGGGACCTGGAAAAGGAGGCGTATCGGCTGCTTGGCTCGGTTCCTGGTGTCCGCTTCGTGGGCAACGTCGAGGGCCGCGACCTGGCCACCGACCGTGCCGACGTCATCGTCACCGACGGGTTCACCGGCAACGTCCTGCTCAAGTCGGCCGAGGGCGCCGCCCGCATGGCGCTGCGACTGCTGCTGGAGGCCGTTGCCGACCCCGCATACCACCAGGCCGTCGCCACGCTGTCGCCGGCGCTGCTGGAGGTGCGGGGCCGGCTCGACCCGGAGAGCACCGGGGGTGCCGCCCTGCTCGGCGTCGAGGGCAACGTGGTCATCGCCCACGGGTCGTCGTCACGGGTGGCCATCGACAACGCCATCGCCCTGGCAGCCGAGAGCGCCGACCATGACCTGCCCGCCAAGATCGAGAAGGGGCTGGCGGCGGCGTCATCGGTGGTGTGAGGTGAGCGAACCGGCGGCGGACACCGCGGTGGAGGAGCGGATCGGCTATGTCTTCGCCGATCGACGTCTGCTCGCCGAGGCGCTGACCCATCGCTCCTACTCCGGCGAGCACGGCAACGCCGCCCATTACGAGCGGCTCGAGTTTCTTGGTGACGCCGTCCTCCAGTTGGCGGTGACCCGGTACCTGTACCAGACGTTCCCCGATCTCCCCGAGGGTCAGCTGGCCAAGGTGCGGGCCTCAGTGGTCTCCGAACGGACCCTGGTCGATGTCGCCGCGCGGTTGGCGGTGGGTCCGGCGCTGCGGTTGGGCCGAGGCGAGGCCATCACCGGTGGAAGGGCCAAGCCGTCGCTGCTCAGCGACGTTGTGGAGGCGTTGATCGGCGCCATCTTCGTCGAGGCCGGGTTCGAGCGGGCCGCCGAGGTGGTGGTGGAGCACCTGGCGGAGGCCATCGCCACCAGATCGGTGGCGCCGGGGCATCGCGACTTCAAGACCCGGTTGCAGGAGATCCTGGCCCGCACCGACCTGCGTCCCCACTACGTGGTGGTGCAGTCAGGCCCGGAGCACGCCAAGCGGTTTGCGGCGGTGGTGTCGGCGGGGGGACGAGTGCTGGGGGAGGGTACCGGATCGTCCAAGAAGCGAGCCGAACAGGTTGCGGCCGAGGCGGCTGTGGCCACGTTGCGTCATGCCTGAGCTGCCCGAGGTGGAGACCACCCGGGCCTCGATCGCCCCGGTGCTGGAGGGTGCCCGCATCGCCCGGGTCGAAGTGCGCCGGGAGCGGATGGTCCGCCACCAGGAGCAACCCTCCGACTTCGCTGCCCGGCTCGTGAGCAGGACGATCCTGAATGTTGCCCGCACCGGGAAGTTCATCGTCACCGCCCTCACCGAGTCGGGTGACGGCCCCGCAGAGGCGACCATGCTGTGGGTGACCCATCTGGGGATGTCGGGGCGGGTTGCCCTGGCGACACCGGGCGAAGCCGAAGCCCCCCACACCAACGTGGTGCTGGACATCGAACGGGACGGTGCCGTGGTGGAGTGGCGGCTGATCGACCCCAGGACGTTCGGGTACGTGTGGGCGCTCACGCCCGAGGAGATGGCGGCGTCGAGCCTGGCGTTGCTCGGCCCCGACGCCCACATCGCCCTACCCCGCACGCCGCGGTTGGCAGCGGAACTGGCGGGGAGGACGGCGCCGATCAAGGCGCTGCTGTTGGACCAGCGGATCGTGGCGGGGTTGGGCAACATCTACGCCGACGAGGCGCTGTTCCGGGGGCGCGTCGCCCCCACCCGGCCGGGTGGCTCGCTCGACGCCGCCGAGGTGGCCCGGCTGCGGAAGGCCATCAAGGTCAGCCTCGACGCCGGGTTGCGGTGGGGGGGCACCACGCTCGAAGACCGCCGCTTCCTGCTGCCCGACGGGCGGGCCGGCGGGTTCATTCGCAAGCTCAACGTGTACGGGCGCACCGGCCAGCCGTGCCGCCGCTGCGGCACCCCCATCGCCCGCATCGAGCTGCGCGGCCGAGGCACCCACTTCTGCCCCACCTGCCAGCGCTGACGGCACGAGAAACGCCAACCTGAGGTTGTGGCAGGTCGCAGTGACATGTAATCCGCTGAAGTTGGAGCCCGGCACCGCAGCTCGCGAATACCGGGAGTGTGAATACTCCCCAGGTATCCTCGCCACACCGTGCTCCTCAAGACATTGTCGCTCGCCGGGTTCAAGTCCTTCGCCACTCGCACCCGTCTCGAGTTCGACCCCGGGGTCAACGTGGTGGTCGGGCCCAACGGGTCGGGCAAGTCCAACCTGCTCGACGGCCTGGCCTGGGTGATGGGGACCCAGGCGACCAAGGCGCTGCGCACCGCCCGCATGGACGACGTGATCTTCGCCGGCACCGCTACCCGCCCGGCGTTGGGTCGAGCCGAGGTGACGGTGACCTTCGACAACCGGGACCGGTTCCTCCCCCTCGACCTCGACGAGCTGTCGATGACCCGCCGCTTGCTGCGCGACGGCACCTCCGAGTACGAACTCAACGGAACCCCGTGCCGGCTGCTCGACCTGCACGAGATCCTCTCCGACGGAGGAGTGGGTCGCCACCAGCACGTGCTGGTGGGTCAGGGCCAGATCGGCGAGATCCTCAGCGCCAGCCCCGAGGAGCATCGCGCCGTCATCGAGGAGGCCGCCGGCATCACCAAGCATCGGGGGCGCCGCGATCGTGCCGTGCGCCGCCTGGAGCACACCGACGCCGACGTGACCCGATTGGTCGACATCCTCCACCAGGAGCGGCGCCGGCTGCGCCCGTTGCAGCGCCAGGCAGCGGCGGCGTTACGCCACGACTCGCTGCGGGACGAGATCAGGGCGGTTCGGCTGTGGTTGGGCGGTGAGGAGCTGCGACGTCTCGCCAACCGCCAGGAGCAGGCGGCTGCGGGGAGCGGTGAAGCCGAGGAGGACATCGTTGCATCCGAAACCGAGTTGGCCGAGTTGGCCGGAACGCTCGACCGGCTGCGGCGGTCGGCCAGCGATGTGGGCCAGGCCCTCGAGGCGGACACGGCAGCGGCGGCACGGCTGGAGACCGCCGTGGAGCGCTTCACCCGCATTGCCTCCGTTGCCCGGGAGCGGCGCCGCTGGCGGCAGGAACGTATCGATGGCGCCGACCAGCGGCGAGAGGACATCGCCACCGAACACAGCGATCTGGTGGCGGACCTCGCTGAGCTGGACCGGACCGACCCTGAAGCCCGGGCGGCGGCGGATCGCTGCCAGGACGAACTGCGACAACTCGAGGACGAGGAACGTTCGCTGGCCGACCAGGCGCAGCTCCCCGCCGAGGGGGTGGTGGCCAGCCTGCGCGGCGACCTGCGTTCGTTGCAGACCGCCACCGAGCGGGATCGAGCCGAGATCGAGGCCGTCGCCGGGCGTCGTCGCCAGGTAGCCGACCGCCTCGCCGAGGACAAGGCACAGGCCGAGGCGATCGTCGCAGAGGTGCAGCACGTCGACGCCGCTGCCGGCGCCGCCCGCGATGTGTTCGAGGAG
>JACDBE010000273.1 GCA_013695075.1 Acidimicrobiia bacterium | reverse complement strand
CACGTCGGAGTCGAAGATCGGCTGGATGAGGTTGGGGCTGATCCAGGTGAGGGCGAAGTAGCCGAGCACCACCGAGGGGATGCCCGCCAGGATCTCCAGGATCGGCTTGAGGATGCGCCGCGCCCGGACGCTGGCGTACTCCGACAGATAGATGGCCGCCCCCAGTCCGAGGGGGGCGGCAACCAGCATGGCGATCCCGGCCACCAGCAGCGTGGCCACCACGATGGTGCGCAGGTCGAACAGGCCCCGTCTGGGGAACCAGCCGATCTCCCACAGCGACGACCACTCCACGCCGATGAGGAAACCCCATGCCTCCTCCACCAGCGACAGGACGATGAGGACGCTGAGCAGGACCGAGGCCACGGCTGCCCCCCAGAAGGCGCCCCGCACCAACCGCTCTCGACGGAGTCGTTTGGGGTCTCCGCTGAGGTCGATCACGGTTGGTGTGGGCACGGGCGCCATTCTGGTCGGGGCGGCGGGTGGCTCGTGTCGTCAGCCGCCGATGGCGGCGCGTTGGTCGTCGTAGCTGGTGAGGGAGACGTATCCGGCATCGGCGACGGCGGTGATGCCCTCCTCGGAGAAGTAGTACTCCACGAAGCCGGCCAGCTGCTGGTTCTCCGCCATCCTGGCCGAGTTGACGTAGATGAACAGGGGCCGCGACAGGGGGTAGCTGCCATCGACGATGGTCTCGGGTGTGGGAGCGACGCACCCATCGCCGCCGTCGATCTCGATGGCCTTGAGGACGTCCTGGTTGGCGGTGTAGAAGGCGTAGCCGACCCAGCCGAAGGCGGTGTCGCTGCCCTGGATGCCTTCGACGATCACGTTGTCGTTGGGTGACGCCGTGTAGTCGGGCCTGGCGACGGGGTCCTGCCCGCGCTCTCTGGCGATGTCCTCGAGGACCAGCTCGACATAGGTATCGTAGGTGCCTGACTCTTCACCGGGGGCGGTGATGCTCAGCGGGGCATCGGGGAGACCGCCGCTTCCGCCCACCTCGGCGGCCAGTTCGTTGGCATCGGACCAGTTGTCGAAGCCGATCGACTCCGGTCCGCTGAGGGCGTAGAGGTCACCGAAGTTGAGGCAGGTGACGGCGCTGTTGGCGGTGTTGGTGAGCACCGACAGCCCGTCGATCCCCACCTGCAGCTCGACGTACTCGATCCCGCTGTCGGCGCAGAGTGCGGCCTCCTCGTCGTCGATGGCACGGCTGGCGTCGGAGATGTCGGTCTCTCCGGAGCAGAAGAGCTGAAAGCCGTCTCCGGTGCCGGGCCCGTCGACGGTGATAGCGACCCCCGGGTTGGCGTCGGAGTATCGCTGCGCGACGAGGGCGCTGATGGGCTCCACGGTGGACGAACCGGAGATGGCGATGCTGCCCGAGGCGTCGCCAGGCGCCCCGGATGTCGAGGTGTCGGTGGTGCCTTCGTCAGTGGTGTCGTCGGTGGCGTCGTCATCGCCGCCGCAGGATGCCGCCGTCAGCGTCAGGGCGAGGACGAGCATGGTGAAACGTCTGGCCTTCATGAGTGGTTGCTCCGTGTGGTCGTGCGGCCGGCGCCGCGCCTCTTCACAGGGATGACGGTAGGGGTCCTGCTTGACCCCAGTCCGCACCGCAGGTGGACCCGACGTGAACTCTGCCGTCGACGTGGCCGCGGCGCACCGGCATTGCCACCGCCCGTCGTACCATCGCCGGGTGGATTGGATCGCCGTCGCTCTCATCTTGGCGGCCGTGGCCGCCAGCGTGGTAGCGATGCGGCAGCGGCGCCGAGCCTTGGGTGCCGAGCAACGCATCGCCGCCGTGGGCGCCGCACTCCCCCCCGATGGGCGCCAAGAACCGGTCGACCGGGCCGTGGCCGATCTGGTGTCCGCCGCCGCCGCCGGCGTCGTGCGGCTCGGGGTCTTGGAGCGGACCATCGATGCAGCACCGATCGGGCTCCTGGTCTTCGACGGTGCACTCGGGCTGACCTTTGCCTCCAGGCTGGGGCGAGAGATGGTCGAAGGAGGCGCCACCGAGCGAGCCACCATGACCAGGGTGCGCACCGCGGCGGCCAAGGCCCTGGCCACGGGGGCACCGAGCGACGAACGGGTGGAGTTGTTCGGGAGGCGGCGACGCATCCTGCGCCTGGTGTTGGCCCCCCTGGCCTCAGGAGGTGCGGGTAAAGGCGCACCTCCCAAGGATGCTTCCGGCTCTCCGGCTGACTCCTCATCGCGGAGCGGTCGGAGGCCCCAGCCGCAACCGCCGGAGCTGCGCTATCCGGGCAGCTCCTTAGGCACCGGGGACGCCGTGATCGTCCACCTGGTGGACATCACCGAGCGGGAGCAGCTGGAGGCGATGCGCCGCGACTTCGTCGCCAACGTCAGCCACGAGCTGAAGACGCCACTGGGAGCCCTCTCGGTATTGGCCGAGGCGCTGCTTGACGCAGGCGACGACGCCACCCGGCGGCGCCTTGCCGGACGCATCCTGGGGGAGGCAGCCCGCATGTCAGACCTGGTTGTCGGGCTGCTCGACCTCTCCCTGGTGGAGTCCGAGGAACCGAAGACCAAGCCGATCGATGTGGGGGAGGTCCTCATGGAAGCTGTCGGTCGGGTGGCGGCGCTGGCCGACGCCTCCGGCATCCCGGTGAGGGCCGAGTTGCCGGATCTGCCGCTGGTTGTCGACGCCGACCGACGCCAGCTGACGGCGGCGGTGGCCAACCTGCTCGACAACGCCGTGGGGCATACCGTCGCCGATGCCGACCATACCGAGGTCGTGGTGCGGGGGTTCGGCGAGGGTGACCAAGCGGTCATCGAGGTGCAGGATCACGGTGTCGGCATCCCCGTCGACCAGCAGGACCGCATCTTCGAGCGGTTCTACCGGCTCGACCGGGGGAGGGGCCGCCAGCACGGCGGTACCGGGCTCGGCCTGGCCATCGTCAGGCACGTGGCGCGCAGCCATGGGGGTTCCGTCGAGGTCGAGTCCCTGCCCGGGCTGGGGAGCACGTTCCGGATCCGCATCCCGGTCGATGCCACATGACCACACTCGACGTCCTCATCATCGAGGACGAGCCCAGCTACGTGGATGCGGTTTCCGTGGCGCTGGCGAGGGAGGGGATCGGCGTGCAGGCCGCCGCCGACGGCCGCCACGGGCTGGCCCGGTTGCGGGAGCTTCGTCCCGACGTCGTCCTGCTCGATCTGATGCTTCCCGAGCTGTCCGGGATCGACGTGCTCAAGCTGATCCGCGCCGAGAGCGAGGTCCCGGTCATCGTGGTGTCGGCCAAGGACGCCGAGAGCGACGTGGTGCTCGCCCTGGAGCTGGGCGCAGACGACTACCTGACCAAGCCGTACTCGCTGCGGGAGCTGGTGGCGCGGATCAGAGCTGTCACCCGCCGCGGCGGCGTCGCCGACACCGAGGAGGCGGTGCTGGTGGCCGGTGACGCCGTGCTCGACCCCAACCGCTACCAGCTGCGGCTGGGGGAGACGGTATTCGAGCTGCCCCGCAAGGAGTTCGAGGTGATGCGGCTGCTGATGGGCCGCCGCGGCCGGATCGTGCCCAGGGCAGAGCTCCTCGAGGAGGTGTGGGGCATCGACTGGGACGACTCCAAGACCCTCGACCAGCACATCCGCCGCCTCCGCCGCAAGCTGGAGACCGTCGCCGACGCTCCCGTAATCGTCACCATGCGCGGCGTGGGCTACCGGCTGGATCTCTCAAGCGCTGCGCGCTTGAGAGATACTTGAAACGTGCGGCC
>JACDBE010000263.1 GCA_013695075.1 Acidimicrobiia bacterium | reverse complement strand
ACGAAGGGACCCATCCACGCTTTTTTTTTTAAGTTTTGGGGTACGACGTTGATCTACACGTCCAGGGTCGGGCTCCGGCTCTCCTGGCCGACCGCGGCCGATACGGTGAGCGCGTTGCCGGGCCCGAAGACGGTCAGCTGTCCGGTCTGGACCGGGGTCGCCTCGACGCCGACGGAGCCATGTCCGGCCAGCACGTAGACCAGCGCGTTGTAGTCGGCTCGCCAGGGGAGGGGGAGCTGGGCTCCGGGGCTCATTGTCGCGTGGACCATGGTCATCGGCGAGTAGGTCGATCCGGGTCCTGCGTGGCCCGCAATCTCGCCGGCGATGACGCGCACCAGCGCGCCGCCGTCAGACGAGGAGAGGAGCGCAACCTCAGAAGCGCGAAGATCCTGGTAGCGCGGCGGAGTCCACTTCAGCGCCGCCGGGAGGTTCACCCACAGCTGGACGCCGTGGAACAGGCCACCCTTCGTGACCAGGGCCTCAGGCGGCTTCTCGATGTGGAGGATCCCGGCGCCGGCGGTCATCCACTGGGTGGCGCCGTCGGTGATCAGCCCACCGCCCCCGGTGCTGTCCTGGTGCTCGAAGGCGCCGTCCATCATGTAGGTGACGGTCTCGAAGCCGCGGTGCGGGTGCCAGGGGGTGCCCTTGGCCTCACCGGGGCCGTACTCCACGGCGCCCATGTGGTCGAGGAGCAGGAAGGGGTCGGACAGCGTCAGGTCCATGCCGGGGAAGGGCCGGCGCACGACGAACCCCTCGCCCTCCAGCTGTCGCCTGGCGGTGACCACCTTCACCACCGGCCGCCGCCGCGGTCCGTCGACCGGGACGTCGCCGAGGCGGGGCAGGGTGAGGGTGTCGGCGGTGACGGCTGGCATCGGGGTCGCTCCTAGGGACGTCCTTCCGCGCTCAACAAAACGAGACGGTGGGTATTCCGCCGGGCTGGCGCCGTCAAGGTTCGCTCGCCTGTTCCAACTTCAGCGGATTGCAGGTCGCTACCACGTAATCCGCTGAAGTTGGTGGGTTGGAGGCGGGTGGGCGTCAACTTCAGCGGATCACTGGTCGCCACGACCCGCTGCGACCTAGGTTGGCGGGTGGGTAGCCTCCGGCGATCATGAGCGACCCGGTGACGCTGGCACGGCAATGGATCGAGGGAGACCCGGACCCGGTCACCCGCGACGAGCTGCAGGCGCTGATCGACGCTGGGGAGACCGCCGAACTGGCGGAGAGGATGGCGGGGTCCCTCCAGTTCGGCACCGCCGGCATCCGGGGTCGGGTCGAGGCCGGATCGAACCGGATGAACCGGGCGGTGGTGATCCGCACCACTGCCGGGTTGGCGGCCTACCTCGAATCCCAGGGCTCCGGTCTGGTGGTGGTAGGGCGCGACGCCAGGCTGTCGTCGGAGGCGTTCATGGCCGACACCGTTGCGGTGTTGGCCGCCGCCGGGATCCCGGTGCGCTACGTGGCCACCCCGGTCCCCACCCCGCTCATCGCCTACGCCGCGCTGCGGATGGAGGCCAGGGCGGCGGTGGTGATCACCGCCTCGCACAACCCACCCGAGGACAACGGCTACAAGGTGTACGACGCCAACGGCGCCCAGATCGTCCCCCCGGCCGACGGGGACATCGCCGCCGCCATCGCCGCCATCGAGGCCGCCGCCGAGGTTCCCCGACTCGAGTTCCCCTACGTCTCCGACCAGGTGGCCGAGGTCGAGCCCGACCTGTTCGCCGCCTACCTCGACGACCTCGCCGCCGCCCGTCCCGCCTCGCCACCGCCCGGCGACCTGGCCATCACCTACACCCCCATGCACGGTGTCGGCGGCCGGTTCGTGGTGGAGGCCCTGGCTCGCTTCGGCTACCACCAAGTGCGCCCGGTGGCCGAGCAGTTCGACCCCGACGGGCGCTTCCCTACGGTGGCCTTCCCCAACCCCGAAGAGCAAGGTGCCCTCGATCTGGCCAAGGCGCAGGCGGAGCGGGACGGTTCGGACCTGATCATCGCCAACGACCCAGACACCGACCGGCTCGCCGTCAGCGTTCCCGACCCCGCCGGGGGGTGGCGGCCGCTGAGCGGCAACCAGGTGGGGGTGCTCCTCGCCAACTACATCCTGACCCACACCACCGAGCCCAGACCCATCGTGATCAACTCCATCGTGTCGTCACCGGTGCTGGCGGCCGTCGCCGAGCATCACGGCGCCGGGTTCGCCCAGACCCTCACCGGGTTCAAGTGGATCTGGAACGCCGCCCTGGAACTGGAGGCCGCCGGCCAGGGGCTGTTCGTGTTCGGTTACGAAGAGGCGCTGGGGGACTCGGTGTCCCGCCAGGTGCGGGACAAGGACGGGATCAGTGCCGCCGTGCTGTTCGCCGACCTGGC
>JACDBE010000259.1 GCA_013695075.1 Acidimicrobiia bacterium | reverse complement strand
CCACACCAGCGTGGCCCGGTCACTGACCAGCCGCTCGGTGACCTCGATGGGCACCGGCATTCGGGTACCGTCGGCAAAGGTGCGGATTGTCGAGTCCGCCCTGGCCACCCCCTCGATCGACGACACGGTGCGGGTGTAGCGCCGCAGCAAGTCTCTGGCATCGGCGAAGTCGACGCTGGGCCCGATGACGAAGGCGGCTCCGATCTCGTTCACCGAGAACCGATCGGCGACCACGTCGGCCACCTGCCGGCTCGGCGCCGTCGGCGGCAGCGAGTCGGCGGCGGTCTCGCCGGTGCGGAGCCCGGCCACGGCCAGCAAGGAGACAGCACCGAGCACCACCAGCGACAAGGTGGCAGTGAGCACCGGGCGAGCGGTGGCCACCCTCACCACCCAGTCGGAGATGCCGGGACGGACGCCGCCAGCGCCCAGCCCCGACCCGGTGGTGAGCCCGGCTCCGAACAGCGACAGAAGTAGGCCGAGCACCACGATGCCGGCAAGGCCGGCGGCCAACACCCCGACCGTGGTGGCGTAGGCGATGGTCCTCACCAACGCCGTCGGCATCACCGCCAGCGACAGCAGGACGGCGGCGGCGAGGGCGGCGGCCAGCGTCACCGTCCTGCCGGCACTGCCCATGGTGGCCACCACAGCGGCGGTGCGGTCGGCACCGGCGCGACGCTCGGCTACGAAACGGTGCCCGAACACGAAACCGCCGGCGGTGGCTAACCCCCAGGTGACGGCCAGGGCCAGCAACACGCTCAACGTGGTGAAGTCGACGAACCGACCGAGCGCCCACAGCACGACCATCGTCATACCGGCAGCGATGATCGAGGTGGCGGCGATCAGCCCGGTGAGGGGGAGGTTGCGCAAGAACAGGAGCACCAGGCCGATGGACACCAC
The DNA here is from genome assembly GCA_013695075.1 of Acidimicrobiia bacterium. Taxonomy (GTDB): domain Bacteria; phylum Actinomycetota; class Acidimicrobiia; order Spongiisociales; family UBA5794; genus JACDBE01. Next base: position 3,921 of record JACDBE010000259.1, on the reverse strand, counting down.
GGCGGCGATGCCCAGCGGCATCACCGAGGCCAGCGACGCCTCCCTGGCGTCGCGTTGCACCACCGCCGACCCACCCACCGTCACCTGGATCATGGTGTCGTCGTATTCCACAGCCCGCAGCACCCCGTCGACCCGGCCGGCGAGACCCAGCTCGGGGCCTCCGATGCGAGCGGTGACCAGACCAAGCGACCCGTCGTCGGATGCGTACGAGTCAAGGCCACCAAGCGTCCAGTACGAGTCAACCTGGGTGATACCGGGGTGGGCCCCCAGATCGTCGGTCATGGTGGCTACGGCGGCGGTGACGTCGGCGTCGTCGAGATCGGCGAACACCGGGTCGACCACCAGGATCAGGTTGGGGATGCCACTCTCGAACCCGCGGGCCAGGGTCCGCTCCGCCTCCCACGCCTCCCCTACCTGGTGCGACCAGCCGCCGCCGGACGAGCCGGACAGGACCTGCCGCCCGAGCATGGCCCCGGCGGCGACGATGCCGACCAGCAGCACAACGGCCGCCACTCGATATTTCATGTTTGTGGTGCCCCCCTTGGCGTACTTCCGTGGGCATCACGGGACGCGGCGGTGTAAGTTCGCCGAGAGTGTAGGGACCCCGTGACAGTGAGAAAGTCGGAAGTTACTCGGTACCGGCCGATGGTCGATAGCGGTTGCGATGGATCAGCTGTGCGGGTGGTTTGCGCCCCCCGTACGGGGACCGGCCCGAGCGGGCGGCGGCGTAACCGAGGGCGATGGCGAACCGGCATCGCCGATCCTCGGGGAGCCCGACCACCGTGGCGGTGTCGTGGTGGCGATGCAAGGTCACCGGACAAGTGGCCACGCCGACGGCATCGGCGGCCAGCATGATGTTCTGGGCGAGGCGGCCGCTGTCGAATTCGTAGCCCCCCGGCTCCTCGACGATGAGGATGGCGACCGGGGCCCGCCGTAGCGGGTCGGTGAAGTCACCGGTGGCGGCCACCGCCGCCTTGACCTGAGGGTCGTCGACCACTACGAACGACCAGTCCTGGCGGTTCTTCGCCGAACCGGTCCAACGCGCCGCCTCCAGGATCATCTCCAGATGCTGGGGGTCGAGCGGTCGATCGGTGAAGTGCCGGACGGCCCGCAGACTGAGGATCCTGCGGTAGCTGGCGTCGTCCATGGCGAGCAGGGTACCGGTGCCGACCCGGCGTGTCAGGGGCGCATCACCTGGATGAGCTCGGTGACGCCGTCGGCGATGAGCAGCCCCCGCCCCGGTGGGACCCGGGCGGGGAGGCGCCGCGGCAGCGGGGTGCGCCACAGATCGGCGTCCACACCGGCGGAGGGACGGAGCCACACCCCCAGCCGATGCACCGCCATCGCCCGTGCCCAGTGGTCGTACACCGACTTCACCTCGGGGCGGACGGCGGCCACCACGTGCAGGCCGCACCGGCGCAACCCGACCAGCCTGGTGAGGTCACCGGCGGGCAAGTCGTCGGCGTCATCGACCAGGATCAGGGCCATATCGGAGCCGCCGAGCAGCCCGTCGACCAGCTCCGCCAGCTGCCCGGCCGCGGTAACCGCCTCCACCCCCTCGATGGCGCCAAGCGGCGATGCCGCCGGGGCCACCGCCACCACCCGTACCTGCGGGGCCCGGCGGCAAACCACGGAGGCGACCGCCGCCAGCATGGTGGTCCTGCCACTCCGGGTGCCACCGGCCACCAGCACGTGCTCGCCCCCGGTGAGTGTCATCACCACCGGGGCCAAGGTGGTGTCGCCGATCCCGACGGGGATGGTCCAGCGGGCACCCACGGTGAGCAGGTGCTCGATCTCGGCGGCGGGGACGACGTCGGGCAGCGTCCCCACCGGCGGCGGGGGCTGCTCGCCGTCACCGGCAGCGGCGGCGGCCGCTACCAACGACGCTCCTGGCACCGCCACCTGAACCGTCCGAGCCGTGGAGGCATGAATCGCCCGCCCAGGGGGCAGGGAGTCGGCGCCGCGGATCCCGTGGACGGCGGCACCCACCGGGTCCGCCTGGCGGAAGACCAACCGGTTGGCCACCGACGCCTCTACCGGCGCCGGCAGGCCGGCGGGCCGCGGGGTCCCGAACACGGTGACAATGCCGGCGCCATTGCCCTCGGCGATCACCCGGATGAGGCCCTGGCGCACCATCGTCTCGGTGGCGTCGCCGGCGGCACGCAACACCGCCTCCAACCCGTCGATCACCACCACCACCTGGTTGCCGCCCTCGCCGTCGCCGGCGGTATCGCCGTCGCCGTCGCTGATTTGGCCGCCACCGCCCCTGGCGTTGATCACCCCGAGGAGCATCCTGACCAGCCTTGCCATGCGTTCCCCGTCGAGGGGCGACACCACGGCACCCACTCGGGACAGCCGGGACAGCGGGGCCAACCCACCACTGCCGTCGATGAGGTACAGCTGGATACGACGCGCTCCCGATGCCAACCCGAGCACGATGGTGTGTATGGCGGTGGTGAGCCCGCAGCCCGTCACCCCGTACATGCCCAGCGAACCGCCGTCCGGGGACCAGGTGAACGGCACGATGCGCTGCTTGTCAGGTTCGTCGACCAGACCGATGGCAACCGAACCGGGGGGGTCGTCGTCGCCGGGGACGATGTCGTCGGTGCCGACATGCAACGGCAGCGGCTCCGGCCAGGGGCGGCGCGGCGGATCGAGCCCGATGCGGGCCACCGCCTCGGTGGCGGCGGAGACGATCAGGTCCAGATCGGTGGTTCCTCCGGCATTGGAGCTGCCGCCGCTGCCGCCGCCGTCGCCGCCCGGCTCCGCTTCGTGGGCAAAGCGGAACGGCCGGATCTCCACCGGGGCCCGACCCGTCGCCGCCGCCGACGTCGACACCAGCGCCGCCTGGAAGCTGATGATCTCGCCCGGCCCCAACCGCACTAGCCCCCTGCCGGCGAGGCGGCGGGCGATGGCGGCGGCGGCCGGGTCCCCGATGACGTCCATCGAATCGGCCCGGTCGGTCACCCGCAGGGCGATGCGCACGTTGGTGTTGGCCCTGATGCCGTCGCCGATCACTCCCGCCGGCCGCTGGGTGGCCAGCACCAGGTTGACCCCCAGGCTGCGGCCCCTGGCGGCGATGTCGACCAGGGCGTCGACAAAGCTGGGTAGTTCGCGGACCAGGGCGGCGAACTCGTCGACGACGATCACCATGCGCGCCAACCGACCCCCCAGCCGGTGATAGGCGTCGATGTCGGCGGCGCCCAGTACCCGCAGCTGGCGCTCCCGGTGACGCAGCTCGGCCTCTAGGCAGCGCAGGGCACGACCCGCCAGCCCCTCGTCGAGGTCGGTGACCAGTCCCACGGTGTGGGGGAGGCGGGCGGCGGCGTCGAAGGCGCTGCCTCCCTTGTAGTCGATGAGCACCAACGTGAGCCGCCCCGGGTCGTGGCGCAGTGCCAGCGACGCCACCAGCGTGCGCAGCAGCTCGCTCTTTCCCGAGCCGGTGGTCCCCGCCAGCAGGGCGTGGGGACCGTCCGCGCCCAGGTCGATGCGCAGTGGACCGGAGTCGGTGACGCCGATCACGGCTTCGGGTCGATCGTCGGCGGCGCCCCAGCCGGCTACCAGCTTGGCGGCGTCCGGTTCGGGGAGACCCACCAGATCGAGAAGACGCACCCAGCCGGGCAGATCGGATCCGGCCTCGACCAGGTCGGGATCGGAGAGGCGGGCCAGCGACCGGGCCAGGTCCGTGGCCACGCTGGCCACGGCCCCCGCAACCTCCACATCGGCGGTGTCCCCGGGCATGGTGATCCGACCTCGATTTCGTGCCATGACGGCGACCTCGGTGCACTCGGCGGGGAGGTCGTCCTCGGTCGCCGCCACCACCACCCCGGCAACGGCGACACCGCGACCAGCCAGCAGCCGGCGCAGCCCGATCCCGCTGGGGTCGCTCAACGAACCGCGATCGATCAGCATCATCACCAG
>JACDBE010000256.1 GCA_013695075.1 Acidimicrobiia bacterium | reverse complement strand
CCCCAAAGAAGTCGAGAAAGGTGGACCGGATCTCGTCGCCGTTCATGGGGCGAGGTTAGAGGTCCAGCATGCCGCCGACGGCAGCCACCACGTCGGCGGCGGGGACGGTGCGCTCGTCGCCGGTGGCCATGGTCTTCACCTTGACCTCACCGGCGCCGCGTTCGTCGGGGCCGATGATGAGCGCCACCCGGTGACCGTGGCGGTCGGCGTAGCGCAGCTGGGCTCCGATCCGGTCGGGGTCGGGGTACACCTCCACCCCGATCCCGGCACGGCGCAACGTTGCCGCCAGCGCCAGCAGGTCCACTCCGTCGTCATCGCCGAACCGGGTGATCAGCACCGGGGCTGCGGACCGAGTGGCATCGGCGCCGTCGTCGACGGCGGCCAGCAGCCGGTCGACCCCCAGCGACCCGCCCACCGCGGGGAGGCGGCGGCTGGTGTAACGGGAGGCCAGGTCGTCGTAGCGGCCCCCACTGCAGCAGGCGCCCACCTGAGGATGGTCGTCGAGGTACGCCTCGAAGACGATCCCGGTGTAGTAGTCCAGCCCGCGGGCGATCGACCCATCCAGGACGATGCGGTTGGGGGAGATCCCCACCGCGGTGGCGGTCTCCATCAGCTGGCCCAGCATCTCGATCGCGGCGACCGCCGCCGCGTCGCCACCGGCGACGTCGGCGAAACCATCGAGCACCTCGGCCCCGGGCCCGACCCGCATGGTCAGCTCCAGCACCTCGTCGATCTGCGCTCGGCTCGCCCCCACCGTCTCCGCCAGGTCGTTGCCGACCCGTTCGGCGCCCACCCTGTCCAGCTTGTCGAGGATACGCAGCACGTCGACGGCGCGCCGCTCCAGCCCGACCCGGGCCAGGAGGGCGTTGAGGATGCGCCTGTCGTTGACTCGGATGGTAAAGCGGTCGACCCCCATGGCGACCAGCACGTCGTGGACCACCAGCACGGTCTCGATGTCGGCCAGCGGGCTCTCGGTGCCGATGATGTCGAAGTCGCCCTGGACGAACTCGCGGTAGCGCCCCCGCTGGGTGTTCTCCCCCCGCCACACCGTGGCGACGTGGTAGCCCCTGAACGGGGTCCCCAGCGTGTCGATGTGCTGGGCGATGTACCGGGCCAGGGGCACGGTGAGATCGAAGCGGAGGCCCACGTGGCGGCCGCCGGCGTCGTCGAACCGGTACATCTGCTTGTCGGTCTCGGTGCCGCCCCCGCCGGTGAGGATCTCGGCGTATTCCAGCGCCGGCGTCTCGATGGGCACGTACCCGTACCGCTGGTATACGGCGATCGCCGCGGCGATCAACCGCTCCCGGCGGATGGCGGTCGCCGGGAGCAGGTCGCGAAATCCCTTGAGGGTGCGTGGAGTGATGATCTCAGCCATTTCGCCTGCGGTCAGAGCGCCGGTGGGCTCGGGTCGATCCGGTCGGCGGTGCGGTCGAGCATGGCAGCGGCGGCATGTTTACCCCGGTTGGCCAGCGCCGCCGGAGCCAGCCGCCGGCGCGCCTGGCGCAGCTTGACCCTGGCGTAGGCGATGCCCGCCAGCGAGGCGATGAACCCCATGAAGAACCAGCGGATGCGGAGCAGCACGTCGTCGATGGTAGCGATCCTCGGGTTCCGCCCCGGATGGTGGCGGCGCCGTCAGCGGTGGGCCGGGTGCGGCTGCGGGCACGCAGCTGGTTGCTTTCGGATCTTCGGCTGACGACTCATCGCGATGCGGGTGGGGTCCTCAGCCCCTACCGCCGCAGCTGCGCTATTCGCACAGCGGCATAGGCTCCAGCCGCCCGCCGCGAACGGTGGCCCCCACCACCATGGCGGCTCCGATCAAGACGATGTTCTTGATGATGTACTGGCCCTCCAGTGTCGGCGCCACCGGGAAGGTGGTAAACGTCTCCTCGGGGAACAGCCCCAGCGGGGTCAGGGTGCCCGCCATCTGCACCACCAGCAGCAGCAGCGTCACCCGCAGAAAGCGAGCCGACAGCAGCCCGAGCCCGATGACCGTCTCCCACACAGCGAGGATGACCAGGGCGACGTCCGGGGCGATGACCCCGAAGGTGAGCCGCTCCATGGTGCGGGTGGCCAGGTCGGTGGCCGGGCTCAGGTCGGGGAAGAACTTGAGGAACCCGAACCAGAGGAATACCAGTCCCAGCCCGATGCGCAGCACCGGGATTCCGATCTGGGCCAGGGTCTTGATGATCCGGGTATCCAGCTGGTCGATGAGGCCACCGAGGCGCCCCTCACGGACCGGGAGGTCAGCCATCCCACCGCTCCCCGGGGTCCCGCCGCACCTGCCTTCCGCTGCCAGGGCCGGGAAGCGACCCGAACCAGTGTGCCACCAGCCAAGTATCCCACACCCCAGGAACCCACCATCGCCGTGCCGGCCCGCCGCTTTGGGTTGCTGCTGCGTTGTGCTGCCGGGCGTCAGGTGCGGGGTGGCTTGCCCAAGATGGCGTCGATGTCGCCGAGACGCTTGCCCAGCTCGGCCTCGTCGCCATGAGGTCCCGGCCGGTAGACGATGGCGCCCTCGGCCCCGGCGGGAAGGTAGCGC
>JACDBE010000253.1 GCA_013695075.1 Acidimicrobiia bacterium | reverse complement strand
CCGCTACGACGACCTGGCCTCCCGTTACACCAGCCGCCGCCTCCCCGCGGTGGGCGGGTCGCTGGGGGTCGACCGGCTGCTGGCCGCCGTCGACGACGGCGCCGATGCCACTCGGTCCACAGCCCCGGTGCTGATCACCCGGTTCGGCGAAGACGACGGGGTGGAGCTGCTGGCGCTGGCGGCAACGTTGCGCCGCGCCGGGATCGGGGTTGAGGTGTACCCCGACCCCGACCGCATCGGTGCCCAACTGCGCTACGCCGACCGCCACGGTCACCGGGTGGCACTCATCGTCGGCCCCGACGAACGCAGTACCGGTGAAGTCACGGTGAAGACCATGGCCACCGGCGACGAGCGCGCCGTCCCCGTCGCCGAGGTGGTGGCTGCCGTCGGCGGCATGCTGGACCTCTAACCTCGCCCCATGAACGGCGACGAGATCCGGTCGACCTTCCTCGACTTCTTTGCGGAGCGGGACCACACCGTGGTGCCCAGCGCCTCGCTGATCCCGCACGACCCCAGCCTGCTGCTCACCGTTGCCGGCATGGTCCCCTTCAAGCCGTACCTGCTGTTGGAGGTGCCGCTGCCTTACGTGCGGGCGGTGAGCATCCAGAAGTGCCTCCGCACCGAGGACATCGACATCATCGGCACCACCGCCAGGCACCTCACCTTTTTCGAAATGCTGGGCAACTTCTCCTTCGGCGACTACTTCAAGGAGTTGGCCATCCCGTGGGCGTACCAGCTGATCACCGAGGGGTTCGGGCTCGACCCGGAGCGGCTGTGGTTCACCGTGCATCACAGCGACGACGAGGCCGCCGAAATCTGGATCGACAAGGTGGGGGTCAGACCGGAGCGGCTACAGCGGCGCGACCGGGACAACTTCTGGCAGATGGGGGTCGCCGGACCGTGCGGCCCATCCTCCGAGGTCTTCTACGACAAGGGTCCCGAGTACGGGCCGGACGGGGGGCCGGTGGTCGACGAGGAGCGGTTCATGGAGTTCTGGAACCTGGTGTTCATGCAGAACATCCAGGACGAGCCGTACCACGTCATCGGCGACCTCCCCGCCAAGAACATCGACACCGGGTCCGGTCTGGAGCGGGTGGCGACGTTGCTGCAGGGTGTCGACGCCATTTTTGACACCGACCTGCTGCGCCCCATCCTGGCTACCGCCGAGGCACTGACCGGGGTGGGCTACGGGCGGGCCGCCGGTTCCGACGCCAGCCTGCGGGTGATTGCCGACCACACCCGGTCGGTGACGTTCCTCATCGCAGACGGGGTCGTGCCCTCCAATGAGGGGAGGGGTTACATCCTGCGCCGGTTGCTGCGCCGGGTGGTGCGCCACGCCTTCTTGCTGGGCGGCGAGCGAATGGTGATGCCGTCGCTCATCGCCAGCACCGTGGCCCTGATGGGAACCGCCTACCCGGAGCTGGTGACCAAGCGGGCCGGCATCGTCGACATGGCCGAACGCGAGGAGTACCGCTTCCGCCGCACCCTGGCATCGGGGCACCAGTTGCTCGACGCCGACCTGGCCGGAATCGAGGAATCGGGCGTTCTGACGGGGGAGTCGGCCTTCAAGCTGCACGACACCTACGGGTTCCCGGTGGAGATCACCGAGGAGATCCTGGCGGAACGGGGTATGCGCCTCGACCGGCCGGGGTTCGACCTGCTGATGAGCGAACAGAAGCAGCGAGCCCGGGCCGCCTTCCGGGGAGGCGCCGCCGCCGAGGAGGCCGACGCCTACCGCACCCTGCTGCGCGGCATCGACCCCACCGAGTTCACCGGCTACGACGAGGAGCGCGGAACCGGGCTCATCCTCAGCATGATCTCGCAGGGAGAGACCGTCGAACGGGCCGAGACGGGCCAACCGGTGGAGGTGTACCTCGATCGCTCCCCGTTCTATGCCGAGTCGGGCGGCCAGGTGGGCGACACCGGCACCATCGTCACCGCCACCGGCACGGTGGACGTCACCGACACCACCTTCTCCACCCCCGGCATCCACGGCCATCGGGGATCGGTGGTGGATGGCTGGGTCACGGTGGGCCAGGACGCCGAGCTGACCATCTCCGCCCTGCGCCGGGAACGGATCCGCAAGAACCACACCGGCACCCACCTCCTCCACTGGGCGCTGCGATCCAACGTCGGCGACCACGTCCATCAGGCGGGGTCGCTGGTCGCCGCCGATCGGCTGCGCTTCGACTTCAGCCACTACGAGGGGCTCGACGACGATGCCCTGGCGGCGGTGGAGGGGATCGTCAACGACCGGGTCATCGAGAACGCCGCCGTGTCCACCGTCATCACCTCCAAGGAGGAAGCGGAGGCGATGGGGGCACTGGCATTCTTCGGCGACAAGTACGGCGATCGGGTGCGGGTGGTGCGCGCCGGGGACTATTCGGTGGAGTTCTGCGGGGGTACCCACGTCCCCAGCACCGGGCAGATCGGCCCGCTGATCCTGGTCAGCGAAGGCTCGGTGGCCGCCAACAC
>JACDBE010000240.1 GCA_013695075.1 Acidimicrobiia bacterium | reverse complement strand
CGTGGTGACCGTCTGCGGAGGCCCGTCTCCGGAGCCCGGGCACCGGGGCATCCGGCGGTCTGCGGCCGGACCATGATCGAGCCACCGTGTGGTGAGGCCGGGGGATGACCGTCGGGGTGAGGCGCCGCCGCTCGATGCTTGCATACTCGCTGATCGCCTCCGTGGGTCTGGCCACAGTCGTGCTCGGTGTGGCCCTGGGAAGCCGGTTCGGGACCGACCCGCAGTTGACTGCGTCGCCGCTGATCGGGCTTCCTGCTCCCGACCTCACGCTTCCGTACCTCGAGGTCGACGGGATCTTCGACCTGGCGGCTCTCGAGGGCGACGTCGCTGTGGTCAACTTCTGGGCGTCGTGGTGCGTGCCGTGCCGGCAGGAACATCCTGTCCTCACCTCGACGGCGGCGGCGTACGCCCAACTCGGGGTGACCTTCGTCGGGGTCCTCATCCAGGACCGGGCAGAGAACGGCGTCGATTTCCTCGACGAGCTGGGCAGGGGAGAACCGTATGTGTATCTCGTGGACCCCGATTCGCGGGCTTCGCTCGAGTTCGGGGTGCTCGGCGTGCCGGAGACGTTCTTCCTCGACCGCGACGGGACGATCGTCGGCAAGATCAGCGGGCCGGTGAACGGTCCGCTGCTTGCGGCCACGCTCGATGCCATCCTCCTGGGCCGGACCGGCGACCTCGGTGTGGTGAAGACCGGTGAGGTGCAGAACCGGCCGTAGCGGTGTGTGGCTCGCCCGGTGGGGCGGTGTCGACCGGGGGGTCACCGATCGAACCGGCCCCCGGCGCCACGCCGCCGACCGTGCTCCAGGGTCCGGCGGGTCAGACGAGGCATAGACCGGGGTTGGTGAGGGCGAGGATCGACATGCCGCCGGTCCACAGGGTGGGCGCCAGCAACGCCAGGACGAGGGTCCCGGCGAGGACGTAGCCGAGGATGCGCCAGATCGGCGGTTGGTCGGGTGGCGGGGCGGCGAGGGCGTGGATGCGGGCGGCGATGGTCTCGGCGGCGCCGAAGGCGGCCACCTGGGGTGTGGGTGAGCGGGTGGTCACGGTGAGGAGGGTCTCGAGGATCGTGGCTCGCCCGCCGGAGAGTGTGGCGGCGGCGTCCTCATCGGCCCACCGCTCCAGGGCGAGCCGGATCAGCCGGCCGGCGCGGGACGCCGGGGGATACCACCTGAACGCCGCGTTGGTGGCGGCGGTGCCGGCCAGGTAGCGGTGGTGTGCCCGGTTGGCGTGAACCGATTCGTGGGCCCACACCGCTTCGAGCCCGGCGGCGCCGACGCGGTCGACCAGTCCTTGGGTGAGGACCACCTGGGGTGGCCGGCCCCCGACGGTGTACGCCGCCGGTATCGGTGAGGGGAGGACCACCAGCTCGCAGCCGTTGCGGGTGTAGTGCCCGCCGACGCAGTGCTCGATGCGGAGGCGACGTTGGGTTCGGACGACGCTCCACCAGCCGGCTCCCCCGGCCGCAGCGAGGATGAGGGCGAGCATGGCTGCGGCGACACCGCCGACGGCGCCTCCCGGACCGGTACCGATCATGCGGCGGCACACCGTTGCCAGATCGGTGGCCCCGGCCAGGTCGAGGAGGGCGGGAGCGGCCCACAGCGCCAGCGCCGCCTCGAAGACGACGAGCCCGGTGAGCTGAACAGCGAGGGCGGATCGCGCCCAACATGCGGGGCCGACTCGCCCGCCCGGCCTCCTCGCCAACCCTGGGAGCCCGACGGCGATCAGGCCGGCGCCGAGCAGCGCCATGATGATCATCGGGTGATCCGCAGCAGCCGGCGAAGCTGGTTCACGTCCGACGGCTCCATCGAGTCGACGAACCGGCTGAGGGCTTCGGCCCGGTTGTCGGCGATGGCGAGCACTTCGCTCATCCGGTGCGCGGTCCATTCCTCCCGGCTTTGCACCGGGTGGTAGGCGTAGGCCCGGCCGTCCTTGCGGCGCTCCAGCAGCCCCTTACGCCACAGCCGCACCAGGATCGTCATCACGGTGGTGTAGGCGACGTCGCGCTCGGGGTTCAGCATCTCCACCACCTCGCCGGGCGTCGACCAGCCGCCCCGACCCCACAGCGCCTCCATCACCCGGGCTTCGAGCGCACCGAGCTTGGGGAGCGTCGACGGATCGCTGCTCCCCACCGATGCTCGCCCACCCTTGTCGGGGTCCCTTCGTGCCATGAGGGCGCGATCCTAGCCGTCACCCACCGGTGTGAGCGTGTTCCTACTACGACACGTCAGCTCCGAGCCTCGGGATCAGTGGGCCACTTCGCACAGGGTCTGCAGTGTTTGCCGCTGCCCGCCGTCGCCGGTAGCCCGTGATCGCACCAGGTCGCTACGATGTGACATCGTAGTTGGAGGCGTAGCGGCGCCGCCTCTGGGCATTCCGGCTCGGGTGCCGGGCTGCCACATGAGGAAGGGGATCCGGGTGGGCAACACTCCCAAGCTGAAGCCGACGACGAAGACCAGGCCCGCAGCCATAAAGGTCGGGTCGCCGTGGCCGCATCGGCTCCTCATGGCGGGCGCCGCCGCCTTGGTGGTGCTCATCGTGGTGGCCATCCTCGTGTCCGAGGACCCGGTCCGGGGCATCCCCGACGGCACGATGACGGTCGAAGTGGGACCGCCGGAGCACATCGAGGGGGACATCTACGCCGAGGGGGAGGTCCCGGCCGGGGGAGCCCACGACCCGGTGTGGGCCAACTGCGGGTTCTATGACAGCCCGATCCGCACCGAGAACGTGGTGCATGCGCTCGAGCACGGTGCGGTGTGGATCACCTACCTGCCCGACCTCGACCCTGAGGAGATCGATCGGCTGCGAGGCTTCGCCAGGAATGCCGAGAAGGTCCTGGTCAGCACCATGCAGGGTCAGGACGCCCCAGTGATGGCTACCGCCTGGGGCTACCAGCTCCTGCTCGACGACGCCGCCGATCC
>JACDBE010000238.1 GCA_013695075.1 Acidimicrobiia bacterium | reverse complement strand
GCACTTTCCATCGCTATGCGATGGAAAGTGCTCAAAGTTTGAATCGCGTGGCCGTTCAGAGGCTCAGGGAAGTGGCTCGACGTCGACCATCACGTCCGACTGCTGGTGCGGCGGGTTGTTGCCCGGGGTGTTGGGCTCGGCGAACCGGGCGTCCGTCCAGAACGGGAGCGCATCGGTCTCGGTGGTGTCGACCGCGTTGTAGTCCCCGATGAAGATGCCCAGCCGGAACGCCAGGTCGGGATCCCAGGACACCTCGCTCACCCGGTGGGCGGCGTAGCTGGTCCCCCCATTGGTCGACACCGCCAACGAGGTGTCGATCAGCGGGTAGGTGAACTGCCGGTCGTAGTACACGATGGCCACCACCCCGTTGGGGTTCACCGACAGCCACGGGAAGAACTGGTCGACCTCCGATTCCTTGGTGATGTTGACGATCGGTGACCAACCGTTCCCGCCGTTGTCCGAGTAGCGGGTGAACACGTCGCCGTTGGTGTCGGCGGCCGAGCCGTTACGGTTGTCGAACCAGGCGACGTGGAGCCGGCTCGTGTTCGGGTCGATGTCGAACCCGAACGTCCCCGGCGTTCTGGCGCACATATCGTCGAGGGTCTGCCGGCCCAGGCACACCGGGTACATCAGGGGTCCGTCAAACACCGTGGTGATCCGTTCCGGGGCGGCGAAGGTCTGACCGCCATCGGTCGATGCCACCATCAGCAGCTGGTTGCGCCGAAGCGACGACACGTTGAAGTTCTCGAACGCCACGTACAGCGTGCCATCGTTGGGGTCAACCACCGGGACCGAGAACTGGGACTCGTCGCAGGCGTTGGCGTCCTGGTCGCCGAACTGGGCCGAGCAGAACGATGCCGAGCCGGAGATCTCCTGCGGCTCGGACCAATGCCGACCCTGATCGTCAGAGTACGCCAGGTAGATCGGTGACTCGAGGTACCCGACGCCCCCGGTGTCGAAGTCGAACCGGGTCCAGGTCACATACAGGCGGTCGCTACCGACGTATGCCGGGTCGCTTCCTTCGACCAGGGGGACACCTTCGGGGCGCAGGCCCGCTGTCATCCACTCCTTGTCGTGGAAGATCTGGCAGTCGTCCGGCCCGCCGTTGTGGGCGACGATCCCGTCACCCACCAGGTGCAGGGTGCCCACCGAGTCCGCGTCGGCGGGATAGGTCCACGTCACCCCGTTGTCTGGGGATCGGGTCACCGCGATGTAGGAGTCGCAGTCGGCGCGCCCGAAGGAGATGAACGACTGGTAGACGATCCCGGCACCGTCCCAGGCGACCACCGGATCGCCCGAACCCAGCATGCGCCGGTCAGGCGTGATCACCTGGCGGGCGTGGCGGCTGTATGGCCAGGTGTGCCCGCCGTCGAACGACATGTAGATGCCCTGGACGCCGTCGACACCGGGTTCGTAGTCGTTGGCGGCGGCGGCGACGATGTTGGGATCGAGCGGGTTGACCGCGATCGACGTCTCGTTCTGTGGCAGGCCCTCCCCGCTGCCGTACTGGTCGGTGGGGTTGGCCTTGTTGTCGCCGTTCACCTGGACGTCATCGGAAGCAACCGCCGGGGTCGCGGTGACGGCATCGGTTTGGGTCTGGGCATCGGCCAGGTCGGCGCCGGCTGTGATCGTCGGGTCGGCGGATCCTGACAGCGGTGGCAGGTCGTTCTGGCGCTGCAGCTCGGCATAGCCGAATCGCCCTTCGAGTGCCGCTTGCGACACTCCAGTAAGCATGATGAGGGATGAGGCAGTGGCTAGCGCTACGAGGATGGCGAGGCGTCGGAATCGGGTCATTCACGGGCTCCTTCGAGCAGATGCTCCGGGTAATGAGACCGTCGGGGGCGACGGTCGGGGCCGCACCTCCCTTCGCCGGGGCGGCATACGTCCAACAATAGGCGATCTGGTGCGGGCAATGTCGGGCGGCCGCCCACCTCTGTGCCGCCGGACCGTCGGCTAGTGTCCCTCACGTCATCGGTCCGCCGGGACCGGTAACCTGACAATCGAAGCCTGGTGCGCAGGGGAAGCCGGTGGAAATCCGGCGCTGACCCGCAACCGTGAGCCGCCACCCGCCAGTCGGACGGCGGCGAGCCGGAGAACCTGCCCCGGGCCGCGGCTCCATCCGTCGAGGTCTACGGGACGGGAGCCCGGACGACAGGTTCCCTCACCGGGTTGATCCCGGGCACGGTGGCCTTCTCGGTCGGGTCCGTCACGGGCCCGCACCACGAGAGGAACACAGCACCGTGCGCATCACCACGCGGAATTGGGCGATCGTCGCCGTGGCGGCGGTTGTCGTCGCCGTCGCCGGCTGGCTGGCATGGGGACGGTCCGGGGGCGGGTTCTCTGCCGAGGCCGAGGCAGCCGGCGCCTGGGTGGCTGCCCAGTTCGACCAGCCCACCCCAGACTGGCAGGACTTCGGACCAAGCATCTACGCCGACATCACCCTGGGGCTGACCGCCGCCGGGGTGGAGGACGACACCGCAGACGCCGCTCTGGCCACGCTGGCCGTCCTCTCCGCTGAGCTACTGGGCTCGCCCGGCTCGGCCCCAGTCGGCGCCATCGGCAAGGTGGTACTTGCCGTCGAGGCTCGGGGCGAGGACCCGGCCACCTATCTCCCCGATCGCGACGTCGAGGCCGAGCTACGCGGGCTCCTCGGCGACGACGGCCAGTTCGCCGGCGCCGATGTGTTCAACCAGGCGCTGGCCATCCTGGGGTTGGCCGCCACCGACGACGGCGTACCCGCCGCTGCCGGTGAGTGGCTGGCGGCCCGACAGTGCGACGCCGGAGACTTCACCTTCGCCGGCGACTGCCCCGCCGCCCCTGGCAGCGAGGACCCGGACACGACAGCCGTCGCCCTGCAGGCGCTACTTGCGGCGGGGGAGACCGACGCCGCCGATGCCGCCACCGCCTGGCTGCTGTCGTGGCAGGCCGGGGACGGATCGATCAGCTCCTTCGGCACCGCCAACGCCAACAGCACCGCCACCGCCGCCCAGGCGCTGCGCGCCGCCGGCGAACAGGAGGCCGCCGATCGGGCGGCGGCGTTCGTTGCCGGGCTCCAGGTCGACGGCCCGGCGGGAGACGCCGGGGGAATCCGGTTCGCCGACACCGACCCGGCTCCCAACGGCTTCGCCACCATCCAGGGTCTGCTCGCCTTCGGGGGTCCCGCCTACCACGAGGTCGGGGCGATGGGTGTACCGACCGCGGCCGGCATCGCCACCGTCGGGCGATGACCGAACGATCGGCGGTGTGATGCCCAGCTCCGCCGAGAATTGGCGCCGCTACCTGCCGCTGGCCCTGGCTGCCGTCCTCACCGCAATCGCCTGGCCGCCGGCGGTGGCGGCCGGCGTTGGGCTGCCGGCCCGGTGGGCGGTGTCGGCCGGGGAGCCGGTGCCGGCACAGACGGCGGGGGCCTGCGACGGCGTCGAGGGGGTCACCGTCGTCGTCGATGCCACCGCCACCGGTGGCGACCTGGCGGTGCGATGCGCCCTCGGACCGCACCGCAACGGACTGGCGGCGCTGGCCACTGCCGGGTTCTCCGTCGAAGGGGTAGCCACCAGCCCCACCTTCGTGTGCCGGATCGACGGCCGCCCCGATGCGGAGACCGAGACCTGCGCCGCCATCCCGCCGCCCACCGCCTACTGGGGCTACTGGGCGGCCGACCCCGGTGGCTCCTGGGAGTATGCCTCCCTGGGCGCGGCCACCCGGGAGCCCGCTGCCGGATCGGTGGAAGGCTGGGCGTTCACCTCGGGGTCGGAGCAGCCGGTGCCACCTGGGATCTCCCCGGGGTCGCTGGCTACGGCGCCGACCGGCATCCCCGCCGGCCCCAGCGCCGACCCGGGCCGGACCTTCCCCTGGCCGGCGGTGGCTCTCGCCGTGGCCGCGGTGGCGGTTCTCGCCGCGGCCATGGTGTCCGCGAGGCGACAGCGAGCAGCCTCGGACACGGATCGATGGTGAACCGGCACCCCGGCGGGCGGGTGCACCCGGGTGCCTGGTGGCTGTGGGCGTTGGGTCTGGCCACCGCCGCCAGCCGCACCACCAACCCGCTGTTGTTGCTGCTGATCGTCGGCGTCGCCACCACCGTGGTGTTGATGCGCCGCCCCGACACGCCGTGGTCCGCCGGGTTCCGCTTCTACCTGTGGGCCGGATTGTTCGTGCTGGTGCTCAGAGTCGGCTTTCGCTTGGTGCTGGGCGGGGGGATCCCCGGCCGGGTCCTGTTCACCCTTCCCGAGATGGGTCTCCCCGAGTGGATGGCGGGGATCACCATCGGCGGACCGGCGACGGTGGAGAACCTGGTGGGTGGGTTGTACGACGGGATGCGGCTGGCTGCCATGTTGATCTGCCTCGGGGCGGCCAACGCCCTGGCCGACGCCAAGCGGTTGCTGCGCTCGGTTCCCCGGGCGCTCCACGACCTGGGGGCAGCGGTGGTGGTGGCCGTCGGGTTCGCCCCCCAGCTGGTGGAAAGCGTCCGTCGGGTGCATCGGGCGCAGCGGTTGCGGGGCCACGCCGGTGGAGGGAGGCGGGTGATCCGCCGCACCCTGATGCCGGTGCTGGAAGACGCCACGGCGCGGGCGCTGGTGCTGGCGGCAGCGATGGAGGGACGTGGCTACGGCCACGACACGGTCGTCCCCGGGCGTCGCCGCCTCACCGGTGCTTTGATCCTGACCGGTCTGGTCGGTGTCGCCGTGGGCCTGTACGGGCTGATGGACGGCACCGCACCGGTGATGCTCGGGTTCCCCGTCCTGATGGCCGGGGTCACCGCCGCCGCCATCGGGTTCGTCACCGCCGGGAGCGGGGTAACCGCCACGTCCTACCGCCCCGACCCGTGGCGGGCCGCCGAGTGGGCGGTGGCCGGTGGGGGAATCGTCGCCGCCGCCGGGGTCATCGCCGCCGGCGTCCTCGATCCCGAGGTGTTGTTTCCCTCGCTGTCGATGTGGCCCGCCCTCACCGCCCTCGGCGCCACCGCCGTGCTCACCGCGGCGATCCCGGTGTGGGTCGATCCCGGTGGGGAGCGCACGCGGCACCTCCGTCCGGTCGGGGTCGAGGAACCGGTGGGCCGATGATCCGCTTCGAGGACGTGGGCGTCACCCATCCCGAGCGGAGCCGTCCCACGCTGTGCGAGATCGACCTGTCCATACCCGAAGGTGAGCTGGTGCTGGTGACCGGGCCTACCGGGGCCGGCAAGTCGACGCTGCTGGGGACCATCAATGGCCACGTCCCCCGGTTCACCGGTGGCACCCTGACCGGCCAGGTCACCGTCCACGGCAGGGACACCGCCGCCAACCCGACCCGGGCCATGGCCGACCTGGTGGGGGTGGTCAGCCAGGATCCGGCTGCCGGCTTCGTGACCGATGTCGTCGAGGACGAGCTGGCCTACGGTATGGAGCAGCTGGGGGTAGCCCCCGGCGTGATGCGCCAGCGGGTGGAGGAGACCCTCGATCTGCTGGGGATCGCCCACCTGCGTCGCCGGACCGTGGCCACGCTGTCGGGGGGAGAGCAGCAGCGGGTGGCGATCGGGGCAGTGCTCACCGCCCATCCCCGAGTGCTGGTCCTGGACGAGCCGACGTCGGCGCTGGATCCCACCGCCTCCGAGGAGGTGCTGGCCGCCATCACCCGACTGGTTCACGACCTGGGAATGACGGTGATGGTGGCCGAGCACCGGCTGGAGCGGGTGGTGCAGTACGCCGACATGGTGATTGACCTCGACCGGTGCGGCGCCGCCACCGCAGGACCGCCGCGCACCGTGCTCTCCGCGAGTGGTGTTGGCCCCCCAGTGGTGATGCTGGGTCGGCTGGCCGGATGGGAACCGGTGCCGCTCAGCATCCGCGAGGCGAGACGCCACGCCCCCGTCTTGCGTGCCAGGCTCCCCCGCTCACCGGGTGACGGGTCGGCAGCGGCGACGGGTCCGGTCCTGCTCACCGCCCGGGGCGTCACGGTCACCCACGGGTCGACGGTGGCGGTTCGCTCCCTCGACCTGGACATCGCCTCCGGTGAGGTGGTGGCGGTGATGGGCCGCAACGGCTCCGGCAAGACCTCGCTGCTCTGGGCGCTGCAAGGGTCCGGTCGACGGTCCCGAGGGTCGGTCGCCGTCGACCG
>JACDBE010000196.1 GCA_013695075.1 Acidimicrobiia bacterium | reverse complement strand
ATGGTGCGCCGCCCGGGTCACCGGGCTGATCCATGAGATGCGGTCCCCGCCGGTGGAGGAGGCCAACGTTGCCCTGCGCGACTTCCTTCAGGAGCGGTGGAAGGGGCTGCTCCCCATCCTGTGGGGGAGTCAGCTGCGCCAGGAGCGGCTCGATGAGCTCATCCATCTCAGCGTGCTCGATGTGCCCCACCTCCCCGGCCCGGAGTCGTCGCCGCTGGCGGCGGTGCACTATCAGGCACCCGAGGGGGAGGCGTGAGCGGGCGGGTGGTGGTGGTCGGCGGCGGGCCTGCCGGGTTGTTGGCCGGGCTGGCCGCCAGCCGCCACGGTGCTCGGGTGCGGGTGCTGGCTCGGGGATGGGGGGTGTTCCATTGGCACGCCGGATGCGTCGACGTCCTCGGCTACCAGCAGGGTGACGGCACCCCGGTCGCTTCCCCCCGGCAAGCCGTGGCCGCCTTGGTGGCCGCCACCCCCGATCACCCGTACGCCCTGGTGGGAACCGATGGGGTGGCCGAGGTGTTGACCGAGCTGAGCAGGCTGTGCGCCGCCGCCGGGTATCCGCTGGTGGGCTCGTTCGACAGCAACCAGCTCATGCCCACCGCAGTGGGCGGGGCCCGGCCCACCTGCCTGGCCCCGGCCACCATGACCGCCGGCGAGCTGGGACGGGGTGATGCCGCCCTGATCGTCGGTTTCGACCGCTTCCCCGACCTGGCACCGGGTCTGGTGGCTGCCAACCTGGAGCAGCGTGGCATACCCAGCCGGCCAGTCACTCTCGACCTGGCGGCGCTGCGGCGGCGGCGCTTTGTCACCGGTCCGGTGCTGGCCGCCCTGTTCGAAACCGAGGAGTTCCGCGCCGAGGTAGCCGCAGCCCTCGGCCCCAAGGTGGGGCGGGCGGGCCGGATCGGGTTCCCGGCGGTGCTCGGGCTGGACCGGGCCAGCGAGGTGGTCGCCGATCTGCGCCACCGGCTGGGTGCCGAGGTGTTCGAGATCCCGGTGGTGCCCCCGTCGATACCCGGCCTGCGGCTGCACCGCATCCTCACCGCCGCTATCCGCACCGCAGGGGGTCGGGTCAGCGACGGGATGGCGGCAGTCGGCGCCGAGACGACAGGCCATGAGACCTCAGGCACCACGACGTCAGGCGACGACGGGCACGGCCAGCGGGTCACCGCGGTGCTCACCGAGGCGGCGGCCCGTACCCGGCGCAACGCCGCCGACGCCTTTGTGCTCGCCACCGGGGGCATCCTCGGCGGGGGCATCGTTGGCGAAGAGGATGGCCGGCTGACCGAGGTGGTCTTCGGTTTACCCGTGAGCGGGCCCCACCAGCGTGACGACTGGCTGCGCGCCGACTTCGCCGACCCGGCCGGCCACCCTGTGTACCGCAGCGGGCTCGTCGTGGATGCCGAGCTGCGCCCCATCGGGGGCGATGGTGCTGCGGTGTACGGCAACCTGCACGCCGCCGGCGGCGCCATCGCCGGGGCCGACGCCATCAGGGAGCGGTCGGTCGACGGCATCGCCCTGGCCACCGGGCACCGTGCCGGAGTGCTGGCGGCGCGGTCGGCGCTCGACCGATCCGAGGGGGCCGCCGCCTCATGACCCAGCACCCGGTCGCCTTCACCATCGTCCCGGCCCCGACCGGCCGCCACCTGCCGGTGGAGGCCACGCTGGACAACTGCATCAAGTGCAACATCTGCGTCACGGTGTGCCCGGTGGCAGCGGTCACCGACCGGTTCCCGGGACCCAAGTACGAGGGGCCGCAGGCGGGCCGCTTCCGCGGCGGCAACCAACCCGCCCCCGACGCCTCGGTCGACTACTGCTCGGGGTGCCGGATGTGCAATATGGCCTGTCCCACCGGGGTGAAGATCGCCGAGATCAACGCCAGGGCGAGGGCCCGGCTAGTGGAGCAGGGCGAGGTGGGGAAACGGCATCGGGTCCGCAACAACCTGTTGGCCCGCCCGGCGACGTTGAGCCGAGTGGGGGCCCCGGTAGGGCCGATGGTCAACGCCCTCTTCGCCAACCGGGTGGCCCGCTGGGCGGCGGAGAAGATGCTGGGCATCCATCGCCGCGCCCCGCTTCCCCGCTACGCCGGGGAGCGGTTCAGCCGATGGCTGCGGCGCTGGAGCCCCACCGGCGAACGCCGCGCAGGGAAGGTGGCCTACTTCACGGGTTGCTCCGCCGAGCACTACGAACCCCGGGTCGCCCGCATGGCGGTGCAGGTCCTCGACCGGCTTGGCATCGAGGTGGTGGTACCCGACCAGGGGTGCTGCGGGCTGCCGCTGCTCTCCAACGGCGAGTTCCACGCCGCCCGAGCCTATCACCAGGCCAACGTCGACCGGCTGGTGGGGTTCGCCCGGGACGGGATCCCCATTGTGGGGGCGTCGACGTCATGCACTCTCACCCTCAAGGAGGAGGCACCCGAGCTGCTCGACGCCATGGACGAAGAGGACCGGCTGGTCGCCGCCGCCACCTTCGACATCCACGAGTTCCTGGTGCTGCTCGCCGAGGACGGCCGCTTCCCCGACGACCTGCGACCGGTGCCGCTACGGCTGCTGTATCACCCTCCGTGCCAGTACCGGGCGCACCGGCTGGGGCTACCGGCGCTGGACATGATGGAGCTGGTCCCCGGGCTGGAGGTGGTGGCGTCGGAGGCGGCGTGCTGCGGCGTTGCCGGCACCTACGGCTACAAGGAGGAGAAGTACGACATCGCCATGGCGGTGGGACAGCCGCTGTTCGACCGGGTGGCCGCGGTGGGCGGCCCGGTGGCGGTGTGCGACGCCGAGACCTGCCGGTGGCAGATCGAGCACGGCACCGGGGTCCCGGCCATCCATCCCATAGAGATCATCGCCTACGCCCTCGGACTCGACGCCGAGGGCCCGCTGGCCGAGGCGATCGCCGGCGCCGCCCACGGCGACCTCCCCCCTTCCGATTCTTAGGACCGAAACGCGCGCTGAGGGCACCGTTTCGGTCCTAAGAATCCGGTTTGGGTGGTGTTGGGGCGGCCGTCAGCGGTTGATGAGGCCCTCGGCGCGGAACCAGGCGATGAGCCGATCGACGGTCTCCCGGGCCGGGGTGTAGACCAGACCCAGCTCGTCGGTGGCCCGCGACCCGTCGTAGGCGTGGCCGTGGAGCATGGTGCGCACCATCTCCCGGCACACCTTGGGCTTGCGCCCCCGCAGCCGGGCCACCGCCTCCACGGCGGCGGCCCCCGCCATGGCCACCATCCCCGGTGCGTAGCGCACGGTGATCTCCCTGCCCAGCGCCGCCGACAGGATGGCCACCGCCTCCTGCATGGTGAGCGTGAAGCCGCTGAGGATGTAGCGCTCGCCGGGTACCCCCCGCTGCTCGGCCAGCAGGTGGCCCCGGGCGCAGTCCTCGATGTCGACGATCGAAAACCGGGTGCGGACCACGGCGGGCAGCTTGCCGTTGATCAGATCGAGGATGACCTTGCCGGTACCGGTGGCCCTGCCGGGGCCCTGCACCGACGATGGGTTCACCGCCACCACCTCCAGCGGCGGGCGGGCGGCGGCGAACACCGCCTCTTCGGCAAGATGCTTGGACCGCTCGTATGCCGACAGGTAGCTGCCCCGGTGCTGGGACCTCTCGTGACCGATGGTGCCGGCCACCTCGCCGAGGGTGGCCGCTGAAGACGTGTACACCAGGCGGCGCACCCCGCCGTCGAGGCAGGCGGCCACCACCGCCCGGGAGCCGTCGATGTTGGCCCGCATCATCGGGGCCGGGTCCACGCAAAAGGCGTTGACCCCGGCCAGGTGGTACACCACCTCGCTCCCAGACACCGCCGCGGCCAGGGTGGTCTCATCGAGCACGTCGCCGCGCACCGGCTCTGCCCCCAGGGCAGCCAGAGTGCGGTCACCGTCGGCAGTGCGGGACAGACCACGCACCCGACGCCCCGTCGCCACCAGGTGGCGGACCACGGCACCTCCCACTACTCCGGTGCCCCCGGTTACCAGCACCGACACCGGGTCAGACCCTGGCCCCGGGCCGCGAGCTGCGCACCACCTCCCAGAAGGCGGCCACATAGCCCCAGAACGACGCCACCGTGGCCACCACCGCCACCGCCATGGCCCATTCGTCCAGGTACCACGGCCCCAACGGTTCGCCCAGGCGGAGGAACGCCAGGAAGATGGCGACGAACTGTGCGGTGGCCTTGATCTTTCCCCAGGTGGAAGGCCGCACGATGCCCCCGGTGGCGGCCACGATCCCGCGCAACCCCATCACGGCGATCTCCCGGAAGATGATGATCAGCGCCGCCCACACCGACACTCGGTCGATGGCGATCAACCCCAGCAGCGACCCGGTGACCAGCAGCTTGTCGGCGGTGGTGTCGAGGAACGCCCCCAGCACTGACTCGATCTTCCAGCGGCGCGCCAGGTATCCGTCGAAGAAGTCGGTGATGGCGGCGATGGCGAACATACCGGCGGCGATGGCCAGGTTGCCGTCGGTGCCACCTCCGGCGACGGTGAGGGCGACGACAACTGGCACGATGAGCACTCGCGCCAGCGCCAGCGTGTCGGGCAGCGTCACCTGGCCTCCTCGGGATCGGGCCTGATGATAACGTGACCGGCCTCACCGACCCGGGGACTCCGCACATGCCGCAACCGTGGGGGATGGCGCCGTGACCCTGGGCGCCGTTGCCGGTTTCGTGCTCGCCTACCTGCTGGGGAGCATCGACTTCGCCGTCCTGGTTGCTCGTTCCCGCGGCGAGGACATCTACCACATGGGGAGCGGCAACCCGGGGGCGGCCAACGTGCTTCGTAACCTGGGGTGGCGGGCCGCCCTGCCGGTGATGCTGGGCGACATGGCCAAGGGCGCCGCCGCCGCCGCGCTGGGGGCGGCGCTGGGCGGGTCGGAGGCGGCCGGTTGGGCCGCCGGTTTCGCCGCCGTCATCGGGCACTGCTTCCCCATCTGGCATCGCTTCCGCGGCGGCAAGGGTGTTGCCACCGCCTTCGGGGCAGCCCTGTGGTTGCAGCCGCTGGTGGGGTTGGCATTGGTCGCCATCTGGGCCGGCCTGCTGGCCGCCACCAAGGTCTCCTCGATCGGGTCGCTGGCCGCCATGGCCGCCCTGCTGCCCATCCTGGTGGCCATCGACACCCCCGCCGCCGAGCTGGTGTGGGCCGGCGCCATCGTCGGGCTGGTGGTGGTCCGCCACGCCGCCAACATCCGCGGTCTCCTGTTCGGTGGCGTGCGCACGGTTCGATCCGACACGCGCCCGCCCTGATTGACTAGGTTGCGGGCCGATTGCCGGGGGGGCGACCGGACGACGCCCCCATGGTGCGCCCGCTCCCACCCGGCAGCATGGAAGATGACGCGGACGCGGGGACGGATCGGTCGGCCCTGCGACTCATCGCCGGGAAACCGGGGAAGGAGCGGTGCGTGGACAACATATTCGTAGCGGAGATGATCGGTACGGCGATCCTGATCCTCCTCGGCGACGGGGTCGTCGCCAATGTGCTCCTCAAGGACTCCAAGGGAGAAGGTGCCGGATGGATCGTCATCACCGCAGGATGGGCGTTCGCCGTTGCCATCGGTGTTTATGCCGCCGGTGTCTTCAGCGGCGCCCACATCAACCCGGCGGTGACGCTCGGGTTCGCCGTCGGTGACATCACCCCGTGGGGCGACGTGCCGGCGTACCTGGCGGGACAGTTCTCCGGCGCCTTCCTCGGTGCCTGCCTGGTGTACCTCGCCTACCTCAACCACTGGGAGCCGACCGAGGACTCAGGGCTCAAGCTGGCGGTGTTCTCCACCGGCCCGGCGCGGCGTGACATCGCGCCGAACTTCATCACCGAGGTCATCGGCACGATGATGCTGGTCATCGGAGTGCTGGCCATCGTCGGTACCACGGCAATCGCCGGTGAGGGTCTGGGCACCGGGCTCAACCCGCTGCTGATCGGTCTGCTGGTGTGGGGCATCGGCTTGTCGCTTGGCGGGCCCACCGGATACGCCATCAACCCGGCCCGCGACCTGGGACCGAGGATCGCCCATGCGGTGCTCCCCATCCCCGGCAAGGGCGACTCCGACTGGGAGTACGCCTGGATCCCGGTGGTGGCCCCCATCGTCGGTGGCATCATCGGCGTCCTCATCTGGAACGGCGTGACCTGAGCGCCGAGGCGGACGGACGGAGGCCGGCCGGGAGTTGAGCCCGGCCGGCCGTGACAGGAAGACCCGTTTAGTAGGGCCACGCAGGGAGAGAGATGTGAAGAAGCTGATCAACAACGTCGATGACGTGGTGCGCGACGCCCTGGAGGGTGTCGCCGCCGCCCACCCCGACCTGCAAGTGAACCTGGATCCCTACTTCGTGGCCCGCGGCGATGCCCCGGTGCAGGGCAAGGTCGCCATCGTCTCTGGTGGCGGTTCGGGGCACGAGCCGATGCACGGCGGTTTCGTCGGCATGGGCATGCTCGATGCCGCCTGCCCCGGTGAGGTGTTCACATCCCCCACCCCGGACCAGATGCTGGAGGCGACGAAGGCAGTGTCGGGCGGGGCCGGAGTCCTCCACATCGTCAAGAACTACACCGGCGACGTGCTCAACTTTGAGATGGCGGCCGATCTCGGCGGCGAGGAGGGCATCGAGGTCGAGGCCGTTGTCATCGACGACGACGTGGCGGTGAAGGACAGCCTGTACACCGCCGGGCGGCGGGGGGTGGGCGCCACGGTGCTCGCCGAGAAGATCTGCGGTGCCGCCGCCGAGGAGGGCCGGTCGCTGGCCGAGGTGGCCGACCTGTGCCGCAAGGTGAACGACGGGGCCCGTTCCATGGGGATGGCGCTCACCTCGTGCATCGTCCCCGCCGCCGGCCAAGCCACCTTCGACTTGGGCGATGACGAGATGGAGATCGGGATCGGCATCCACGGCGAGCCGGGACGGGAACGGCGGGCGATGGCGACATCGGCCGAAATCGTCGACATGCTCGCCGGCCCCATCGTCGACGACCTGTCGCTGGCCGACGGCGACGACGTCCTGGCCTTCGTCAACTCGATGGGGGGCACCCCACTGATCGAGCTGTACATCGTGTACCGAGACCTGCACCGCTACCTGGCGGACCGCGGGATCACCATCAGCCGCAACCTGATCGGCCCTTACATCACCTCGCTGGAGATGCAGGGATGTTCGGTCACGCTGCTCAAGCTCGACGACGAGCTGACCCGGCTGTGGGACGCCCCGGTGAACACCCCCGGGCTGCGCTGGGGGGTCTGATGGCGGAGTCCGTCACCCTGGAGGGGGTGGTCGAGTGGATCGCCACCTCGGCGGCGCGCATCGAGGAGCACAAGGCGTACCTGACCCGGCTGGACTCCGACATCGGTGACGCCGACCACGGCATCAACATGAGCCGCGGCTTCAAGGCGGCCGTAGAAAAGCTCGCCGCCTCACCTCCGACCGACATCAGCGTCGCCCTCGGCGGCGTCGGCATGACGATGGTGGCCAAGGTGGGCGGCGCCAGCGGGCCGCTGTACGGCACGATGTTCATCGAGATGGGCAAGGCCGCCGCCGGCAAGGAGACCCTGTCGGCCGGCGACTGGGCGGCGGTGCTCGGCGCCGGGGTGGCCGGCATCCAACGGCGGGGCAAGGCGGAGCCGGGTGACAAGACCATGGTCGACGCCCTGCTCCCCGCCATCGACGCTCTCGACAAGGCGGTGGCGGCGGGGTCCCCGCTCGACGAGGCGCTGGCCGGCTCGGCCGAGGCGGCCCGGCAGGGCATGGAGGGCACCATCCCGCTGGTGGCCAGGAAAGGCCGAGCCAGCTACCTGGGGGAGCGCAGCGCCGGGCATCAGGATCCCGGGGCCACCTCCACCCACCTGCTGTTGCAGGCCGCCGCAGACGCATGGTCCGACGATTCAACCAAGGAGAGCTGAATGACCAAGTACTCGGGAGCGATCGACCAGGGGACGACGAGCACCCGCTTCATGGTGTTCGATCACGGGGGCCGGGTGGTCGGCATCGACCAGAAGGAGCACGAGCAGATCTACCCCAGGCCGGGTTGGGTGGAGCACGACGCCAACGAGGTGTGGCAGAGCACCCAGGACGTCATCGAGGGCGGGTTGGCCAACGCCGGCATCGCCGCCACCGACCTGGCCGCCGTGGGCATCACCAACCAGCGGGAGACCACCGTGGTGTGGGACCGCAGCACCGGCGAGCCCATCCACAACGCCCTGGTGTGGCAGGACACCCGCACCGACAAGCTGGTCGACGAGTTCTCCGGCGATGGCGGCCAGGACCGGTTCCGCGCCAAGGTGGGGCTGCCGCTGGCCACCTACTTCTCCGGCCCCAAGATCCGGTGGATCCTGGACAACGTGGAGGGGGCTCGGGCTCGTGCCGAGGCCGGCGACCTCGCCTTCGGCAACATGGACACCTGGGTCATCTGGAACCTCACCGGTGGCACCGACGGGGGCGTCCACGTCACCGACGTCACCAACGCCAGCCGCACCATGCTGATGGACCTGTCCACCCTCGATTGGGACGACGGCATCCTCGATGTGATGGGGGTGCCCCGCTCGGTGCTGCCCGAGATCAGGTCGTCGTCGGAGGTGTACGGCGAGGCCACCGGCGCCCTGGGCGGTATTCCCGTCGCCGGTGACCTGGGCGACCAGCAGGCGGCCACGTTCGGCCAGGTGTGCTTCGACCCGGGGATGGCCAAGAACACGTATGGCACGGGCAACTTCATGCTGCTCAACACCGGCACCGAGGCGGTGCAGTCGGCCAACGGGCTGCTCACCACGCTGTGCTACA
>JACDBE010000161.1 GCA_013695075.1 Acidimicrobiia bacterium | reverse complement strand
ACCCGACGAGCCGCCGTCGTCGGCGACGTTGACCACCGCGGTGATGGAACCGGCATACGCCGACACCGCCTTGAGCACCTGGGCCAACCCGTGGCCGCCGCCGACACATGCCACCGACGGCCCCATCACCTCTCCGGCGACCGGCTGGAGCAGCGCCAGCGGGAGCGAGTCAGGCCCGGTCATCCCGCCACCGCCGGCTCCGGGAGATCGCGGTGGTGGACGGTGACGTCGACCCCGTCGTCGCCGAGGGCCTCGGCCAGCCGTTCGACGATGGCCACCGAGCGGTGCTGACCCCCGGTGCATCCGATCCCGATCGTCAGGTACTTCTTGCCCCCGGCCTCGTACCGGGGCACCAGGAACACCATCAGCTCCACGATGCGGTCGAAAAAGACCTTGGCGTCCTCGGTGGAGAACACGTAGTCGTCGACCGCAAGGTCGAGGCCGGTCAACGGGCGCAGCTCCTCCACCCAGTGCGGGTTGGGGAGGAACCGGGCATCGAAGAGCACATCGACGATGCGGGGCACGCCGTGCTTGAAGCCGAACGAGATGAGAGCGATGCGCATGCTGCGCGTCATCCGTTCGGTGGCAAAGGCCGTCTCCAGCCGTCGCCGTAGCTCGTGCACGTTGAGGTCGGTGGTGTCGATGATGATGTCGGACATGCCCCGGATGTCGACGAAGGCACGCCGTTCGGTGGCGATGGACTCCGCCAAGGACCCGGCGGGGATGGGATGGCGGCGCCTGGTCTCCTCGAAGCGGCGGGACAGGGTGGCGTCGTCGGCGTCGAGGAACAGCACCGTCGTCTTGGCGCCGCGGCTGAGGAGACCCCGCACCGCCTCCTCCAGGTCCTCGGCGGTGACCCCTCCCCGGGTGTCGACCACCACCCCCATGCGGGGATACCGTCCCTCCACCAGCCCGACGCGGTCGACGACCTCAGTGATCAGCGTGGGGGGCAGGTTGTCGACCACGAAGAACCCGACGTCCTCGAGCACCGCCGCCGCCTGGGACCGTCCCGCCCCCGACATCCCGGTGATGACGATGACCTCGGGCTGGACGGTGGGTTGTGCTGTCATCGGTCCGCCGAACCATTATGGAGGACCCGGTAGACCTCGCCGGCGACGGCGGTGGGTACCACCTCGGCCAGGTCCTGCTCGCCCGCCTCGCGCATCCGCTTGATCGAACCGAAACGGCGCATCAGGCTGCGCTTGCGGGTAGGCCCCACCCCGGGCACATCGTCCAGGATCGACCGGGTCATGCGGCGGGCGCGCAGCGTGCGGTGGTAGGCCACCGCAAAGCGGTGTGCCTCGTCGCGCACCCGCTGTAGCAGGTAGAGGGCGTCCTCACCGCGGGGGATGACCACCGGGTCGGCCACCCCGGGCAGGTAGACCTCTTCCAGCCGCTTGGCCAGCCCCACCACCGGAATGTCCAGCTCCAGCTCGGCGAGCACCCTGACGGCGCGTCCCAGCTGGCCGACGCCCCCGTCGATCACAACCAGCGACGGCTCGTAGGCGAACCGTCCCCGGTCGGATTGGGGGGCGTCTCGGGAGGCGAGCAGGGCGATGAAGCGGCGGCGCAGCACCTCCTCCATGGCGGCGAAATCGTCCTGACCCTCCACGGAGCGCACCTTGAATCGGCGGTAGTCGCCCAACTTGGGCAGCGCATCCTCGAACACCACCATCGACCCCACGGTGTCGCGGCCCTGGATGGTGGAGATGTCGTAGCACTCGATGCGTAGCGGTGCCACGTCCAGGTCGAGGTGCTCCTGCAGGTTGCGCAGCGCCCTCGCCCTGGCGTTGTGGTCGGAGCTGCGCCGCAGCCGGTGGCGGGCGAACTCCTCGGCGGCGTTGGCCATCGCCGTCTCCATCAGCCGCCGCTTGGCGCCCCGCTGTGGGCGGCGCACCGTCACCGCCGAGCCACGCATCTGGCCGAGCGCCTGCTCCCACAGCTCCAGGTCGCCGGGGAGCACCGACACCAGCACCTGGCGAGGCGGGGTGTCGCTCTCATACAGCCTGCCAAGCAGCACCCCCATCAGCTCCGAGGTGGTGAGGTCCTCCACCTTGTCGAGTACGATGGTCCGCCGCCCGGTGACCCGTCCCTTGACCACGGTGAGCACCACCAGCACCGCCTCCAGGTCGTCCTCCTCCAAGGCCACCAGGTCGAACGTCTCCGGCCGATCGGAGACAAGCTCCTGGCGTGCCAGTGCCTTTTCCACGGCGGTGGCCTGATCGCGCAGCCGGGCGGCGGCCTCGTACTCCTGGCGGGAGGCGACATCCGCCATCTCGGCACGCAGCCGATCGACCG
>JACDBE010000038.1 GCA_013695075.1 Acidimicrobiia bacterium | reverse complement strand
GCGTGGCGCCGCCAGCAGCGTGTTGCCCGCACCCGGCAGCGACGTCCCGATCTGCTCGCCTCCGACCCTGGCGATGATTTCCCGTGGCCGCCGGCGGGCGGGTAACATCGCCCGGTTCTGCCCTTCCTTCGCCGCCGCCGTGGAGATCCCCGTGAACACGCTCGACCAGATCGAGGCCGCCCAGCTTCGCCAGGACATCCCGGCGTTCGGACCCGGCGACACCGTCAAGGTGCACGTCCGGGTGGTCGAGGGGGGCAGGGAACGGGTCCAGGTCTTCGAGGGCGTGGTCATCGGGCGCAGCGGCGGCGGGCTACGGGAGACATTCACCGTCCGCAAGATCAGCTTCGGGGTGGGC
Organism: Acidimicrobiia bacterium; assembly: GCA_013695075.1. Lineage (GTDB taxonomy): Bacteria > Actinomycetota > Acidimicrobiia > Spongiisociales > UBA5794 > JACDBE01. The sequence goes on along the minus strand of JACDBE010000038.1, from coordinate 1,809 downwards.
GTAGAGCGTATCTTCCCGGTCCACGCCCCGATACTGGCCAAGATCGAGGTCACACGGCGCGGTGACGTGCGCCGGGCCAAGCTGTACTACCTGCGGGACCGGGTCGGCAAGGCCGCCCGCATCAAGGAGAAGCGCACCTGAGCGCACCACGCACCGCAACGGTGGTGCGTGTCGATGAGCGGAACCTGCCGGTGGCCTGCGCCGAGCTGGCAGGGACTGACGCGGTACTAGCCGGCCTCCATGCCCGCAACGGCCCCCCTCCGCTGTGGGAGCGGCCCCCCGGTTTCCCCAGCCTGGTCAGGCTCATACTGGAACAGCAGGTGTCGCTGGCTTCGGGTCGGGCCGCCTTCGATCGGTTACAAACTCGGCTAGGTGAGGTCACCGCCACCCGGTTTCTGCCACTGGACGATGAGGAGTTGCGGGCGGTGGGCTTCAGCCGCCAGAAGGCGAGGTACGTGCGGCGGCTGGCGGAGGCCGTCGTCGAACAGGGGTTCCGGTTCGGCGACCTCGGCAAGCTCGACGACGACGAGGCAACGGCTGCCCTGCTGGCGCTCAGCGGGGTAGGGCCGTGGACGGCGGCCAACTACCTGCTCTTCGCCGAGCGTCGGGCCGATGTGTGGCCCCATGGTGACCGAGCGCTGGTGGTGTCGCTGGGTCGCGCCCTGGGAGCCGCTGCTCCCCCCAGCTATGACGAGGCGGACGCCAGGGCGGAGCGGTGGCGGCCGTGGCGGGCGGTGGCGGCCAGGATGCTGTGGCACGACTACCTGGGCGGCCCGGCCTACGACCCGGCGAGCGTCTCGTGACGGGCAGTTTGTGACCCGTCGCAACCGGGCCTGCCCCCAGGGACGGTGCTGGAGAGAAGGGTTGGCCCCCGATCTCGGTAACGTGACCCGGTGACCAACTCACCACGTCCCAGCACCGGCGGCGCCTCCGAGCCGATGGTGCGCGCCGCTCCCGTGGACGACACCCTGGAGATGCCGCCCAGAGCGGCGCCCCCAACCGGTCCTGTGGCCGACGTGACCACGGCACCGGACGATCGGGGCAGGCGACGAGGCCGCCCGGCGTGGTTGGAGTTCCCCATCCTGGTGGTGTCGGCGCTGCTCATCGCGGTGTTCATCAAGACGTTCCTGTTCCAGGCGTTCTGGATTCCGTCGAGCTCGATGGAGGACACGCTGCACGTCAACGACCGGGTGCTGGTGAGCAAGCTGGCGTTCCGGTTCGGCGACATCCAACGCGGCGACGTGGTGGTCTTCGACGATCCCAACGGCACCCCCAGCGGCGAGTCGGTGGTGGAGGCGGTGCTGCGCAACCTGCGCGAGTCGGTGGGGTTGTCGACCCCAAGATCGGAGTTCATCAAGAGGGTCATCGCCGTCGGGGGTGACACCGTGGAGGTCACCGACGGGGTGCTCCTGGTCAACGGCGAGGTGGTCGAAGAGCCGTACCTGCATCCGACCTCCGACATGGCCGACTTCGGGCCGGAGACCATCTCCGAGGGGCATATCTTCGTGTTGGGTGACAATCGCAACGCCAGTCAGGACAGCCGCATCTTCGGAGAGGTGGAGGAATCCAGCGTCGTCGGCAACGCCTTCGTCATCATCTGGCCGATCGATCGGTGGGGCGGGCTGTGACCGCCTCCGGTTTGTGTCGCACCTAGCTGGTACAACGAATCCCATCGGCGCCCATGGCGTAACATCACGCCGGCCGTCCCCAAGGAGCCACCGTGGGCGAGGAAGACCTCGAACGATATGAGACCGATGTGGAGCTGCGGCTCTACAAGGAGTACCGCGACGTCCTGCCGATGTTCCGGTA
>JACDBE010000017.1 GCA_013695075.1 Acidimicrobiia bacterium | reverse complement strand
CGAGAAGTCGGGGTGGTAGAACAGGTCGGCGGAGAACACGTTGCCCACCCGCACCGTCTCGCCACGGGCCTCGGCGGCGTCGACGGCCCGCCGCAACAGCCCGTGGTCGGCGATGGCGGCGTAGTCGAGGCCGCGGAACCGGGTGCGGTTGACCCCCGAGTCGGTGCAGGCGCCCATGGCGATGACCACGTCCCGCAACCCGACATCGGCGGCGATGCCCCCGGCGCTGCCCACCCGGATCAGCTTGGTGACCCCGTATTCGGTGATCAGCTCCTTGGCGTATATCGACGCCGAGGGGATGCCCATGCCGCTGCCCATCACAGACACCGCGATGTCCCGATAGGTGCCGGTGTAGCCGAACATGTTGCGCACCGCCGTGACCTGCACCGGGTCGTCGAAGAACGTCTCGGCGATGTGCTTGGCCCGCAGCGGATCGCCCGGCATGAGGCATACCTCGGCGAAGGCGCCCGGTTCTGCCGATATGTGTGGTGTGGCCACGAGCTACCTCCTGGATCAGCCCTTGATGTACGGTTGCCCGTCGGCGGCGGGGGCCCGGGCGTGGCCCACCACCCCGGCGACCACGATGACGGTGGCCACGTACGGCAGCATCAGCATGAACTCGGAGGGGATGCCGGTGCCCAGGATGGCCACCTTCTGCGCCAGCGCCCCGGAGAACCCGAACACCAGACCGGCCGCCAGGCAACCCAGCGGCATCCACCGCCCGAAGATCAGCGCCGCCAGGCCGATGAACCCGATGCCCCCGGTCATGTCCTCCTCGAAGCGGGCGATCTGGGCCAGGGCGAGGAAGGCGCCACCGAACCCGGCGATGAGGCCCCCCAGGATGACGTTGCGGTAGCGCACCCGGTACACGTCGATGCCCAGGGTGTCGGCCGCCTTGGGATGCTCGCCGACCGCCCGGGCCCGCAGCCCCCACCGGGTGCGGAAGAAGGCGAAGTGGAGCCCGAAGGCCAGCAGCAGCATCCCGTACACGAAAAAGGTGTGGTCGAAGAACATCGGTCCCAGCACCGGGATGTCGGCCAGCAGGGGGAGGCGGAAGCTGGGCACCCGGGCGGGGGCGTTGAGGTCCTGGGCTTCCGACAGCACCCGGCTCGCCAGGAACGAGGTGAGCCCGAGGGCGAAGATGTTGATGACCACCCCGGCGATGATCTGGTCGACCTGGAACTTGATCGCCAACCAGGCGAGCACCGCCCCCAGCAGCGCCCCCGCCAGCATGGCTCCGGTCACCCCCGCCACGGTGCCGAAGGCGCTGGACAGGACCGTGGCCACGAACGCCGAGGTGAGCAGCTGGCCCTCGATACCGATGTTGACCACCCCGGCCCGCTCACACATGAGGCCGGTGAGCGCCCCGAGGGTGATGACCACCGCCGAGATCACCGTGGAGCGCAGCATCCCTACCAGGCTGAACGAGCTCCCGGCCGCCGCCCAGCCCAGGAACGAGACAACGAACAGGAGCAGGCCGATACCGAGCACGGTGTTGGTCCACCCCAGCTGGCTGCGCCGCAGCCGCTGGGCGCCAAGGGCCGCTAGCACCACGGCCACCACCAGCGAGAGCGCCCTGGCGTTGAAGGCCCAGGTGAGCCCCTGGAAGCGGTCGTTGGGAAGGCTGAGGTTGAAGGTGGCGGTGGCGTCCGACGCGGCGCCGAGGGCGAACACCCATAGCACCACCGCCGTCAACCCCAACAGCACGAAGCCGACGATCGTCGCCCGCCGCCCCTCGGTGGTGCGCCGGGTCGACACCGGCTGTTCGGTGACCGTTTCGGTGACCGTCGCCGTCATGCTCCCCATCCCTTGGTCAGCTGGGTGGGTCGTTCGGCGACGCCCTTCATGCGGTAGATGGCCCGCACCAGCGCCGGGGCGGCGACGAAGACCACGATCAGCGCCTGGAGTACAACCACCAGGTCGAGCGGGATCTGGGCGGCTCCCTGCATCTCCCTACCCCCGGCCTTGAGCGCCCCGAACAGCAGCGCCGCCCACAGCACCCCCACCGGGTGGGAGCGTCCCAGCAGCGCCACGGTGATGGCGTCGAACCCCACCGAGCCCGCCAGGCTGGTGGTCGCCTTGAAGGGTGCCAGCCCCATGATCTGGTTGGCCCCGGCGATCCCGGCCAGCCCGCCGGCCAGCGCCAGGGCCAGGGTCATCAGACCACCGACGCTCATCCCGGCATACCGCCCCGCCTCCGGGTTGAGTCCCAGCACCCGGAACTCGAAGCCGAGCGATGACTGGAACAGCAACCAGCGCACCGCGAACACGGCGGCGACGGCGATGAGGATCCCGATGGTGACCCGATACGAGGAGCCGAACAGCGAGGGCAAATGGGCGCTGGGCCGCAGCGGCTCGGACACCGGGTTGTTGCGGCCCGCCTCCTGGAACAGCGGGATGCTCAGCAGCCACTGCACCAGGTACAGGGCGATGAAGTTGAACATGATGGTGGTGATGACCTCGTGGGCCCCGGTGCGCGCCTTGAGCAGCCCGGGGATCCCTCCCCACACCATGCCGCCGACGACACCGGCGAGCAGCGCCACGATGACGTGCAGCGGCCCCGGCAGGTTGGCGTAGATGCCAACCCAGGCGGTGCACATCCCGCCGACCAGCATCTGGCCCTGGGCGCCGATGTTGAACAGCCCGGCGCGGAAGCCGATGGCGACGCCCAGGCTGGCCAGGATCAGGGGGGTGGTGGCGAACAGCGTCTCGGAGATGGCGTACACCGATCCGACGGCGCCTCGGGCCAGCGCCCGGTAGGCGGTCCACACCTCCCTACCCATCGCCGCCAGCGTGGACCCGGGGTCGCTGAACAGCTGGGGGAGCAGGTCGACATTGCTGAGGGCGATGATGAACGCCCCGATGATGAGGGCGGTGACGAACGCCAGCGCCGGCATCGCCAGGGAGCGGAGCAGCGAGGTGCCCGCCCCGGTCACCGTGTCCAGCGTCGACGGCGCCGGCGGAGGCGGCAGCGGCTCGGGTTTGGTGGGCGTCGTCGTCATCGCCCCGACCCCAGCATGGCCAGGCCGATCTCGGTGATGTCGGCATCGGGGGGGAACTCGCCGGCGATCTTGCCGTGGTAGAGCACGAGGATGCGGTCGGCGAGGGCGGTGACCTCGTCGAGCTCGGAGGACACCACCAGCACCGCCGCCCCGGCGTCTCGCTTGGCCACGATCTGGCCGTGGATGTACTCGATGGAGCCGACGTCGATGCCCCGTGTCGGTTGCGAGGCGATGACCAGGCGGACGTCGCGGTCGAACTCCCGGGCCACGATCACCTTCTGCTGGTTGCCCCCCGACAGGTTGGACACCGGCACCTCGATGCCGGGGGTGCGCACGTCGTACTGTTTCACCAGGCGTTGGGCGGCCTCGTTGGTGGCGTCCCAGTCCATCACCAGCACCCGGGAGAACGGCTCCTCGTAATAGCAGTTGAGCACCATGTTCTCGGCAACGGTGAACCCGAGGACCAGCCCGCTCTCCTGGCGATCCTCCGGGATGTGGGACACCCGGGCCTCGTGCAGCTGGCGAGGGTTGTAGTCGGTGACGTCGGTGCCGTCGAGGACGACGTTACCGGCCAGCGACGGTCGCAGGCCCATGATGGCCTCGATGAGCTCGGTCTGTCCGTTGCCCTGGACCCCGGCAACACCAACGATCTCGCCGGTGCGCACCTCGAAGGTGACCCCGTTCACCGCCCGGTGGCCACGGTCGTCGCGCACCACCAGGTCTTGCACCTGGAGCACGGTGGCGCCGGGATGGGACGTGTCCTTGGGTACCACCAGCTCCACCGGTCGACCCACCATCAGCTCGGCCAGATGCGCTTCGCTGGTTTCGCCGGGGGTGACCTCGGCCACCTTGCGGCCGGCTCGCATCACCGCCACCCGATCCGCCACCTCCAGCGCTTCCCCCAGCTTGTGGGTGATGAAGATGATGCCCTTGCCGTCCGCCTGGAGCCCGCGCACGATGGCGAAGAACTCCTCCACCTCCTGGGGGGTGAGCACGGCCGTGGGCTCGTCGAAGATGACGTAGCGAGCCTCCCGGTTGAGCACCTTGACGATCTCCACACGCTGCTGCACCCCCACCGGCAGGTCCTCGATGACCGCATCGGGGTCGACATGGAGGCGGTAGCGCTCCGAGATGTCCCGCACCGTCGCCCGGGCGGCATCCTTCTTGATCACGCCAAGCGGGCCGGACGGCTCCTGGCCGAGGATCACGTTCTCGGCCACGGTGAACACCGGCACCAGCATGAAGTGCTGGTGCACCATCCCGATGCCGGCGGCGATGGCGTCCCGGGACGAGGCCAGATCCAGTTCCCGGTCGTCGACCACCACCGACCCCTCGTCTGGCCGGTACAGCCCGTAGAGGATGTTCATCAGGGTGGTCTTGCCGGCCCCGTTCTCGCCGAGGAGGGCGAGCACTTCCCCCGAACCCACCGCCAGGGAGACATCGTCGTTGGCGAGCACCCCGGGGAATCTCTTGGTGATACCGCGCAATTCCAGCGCCACCAGCCCTCCTCACCCGCCGCCAATGGCCCAGCACTGTAGAAGAGGAAAGCCCCCGGTGCCGGGCACCGGGGGCTTTCTGTCACGTGGCGGAGGGGCTCAGCCGACGGGCACGTTGCTGGCGTCGATGGTCCCGGCGGTGATGTCGGCCAGGATCTGATCCACCGCAGCCGCCAGGTCGTCCGGCACCCGGTCGGCCCAGGCGTGGTACTCGGAGAGACCGACGGCCTCGTTGGCCAGGGTGCCCACCACCCCACCGGGGGTCCACGCTCCGGTGGCGTGGTCCTGGAGGGATCGCATCACCTGGATGGCGATCCCCTTCTCGATGGTGACCAGCCACAGGTCCTGGAACTCGGTGGGCATGGCGTCAAAGGCATCCTGGTCGACACCGATGAGGGCGGCGTCGAGACCCCGGTCCTGGATGGCGGTGCCGCAGGGCAGGTTGATGGCCCCACCCACCGGCAGCATGATGTCGGCGCCCTCGTCGAGGATGCTCTCGCACAGCGATCGCACCGCCGGGTCACCCGGGTCGAAGGTGCCGGTGAAGCTGCCGTCCTGGGCTTCGACGTCCCACCCGACGACCGCAACGTCGGTGCCGTTGGTCTCGTTGTAGTGGGCAACACCCCGGGCCAGGCCATCCATGAAGATGGACACGGTGGGGATGTTGAGACCGCCATAGGTGCCGATGATCCCCGTCTGGGAAACGCCGGCAGCCAGGTAACCGGCGGCGAAGGCGGCTTCGTCGGTCTGGTACACCAGCTCGCGCACGTTGGCGATGTCGGGGTCGTAGCCGAAGTCGACGATGGTGAAGTTCACCTCGGGGTTGGCGGCGGCGTTGGTGGCCGTGGCCTCACCGAGCTCGAAGCCCACCGTCACGATGTGCTCGGCCCCCTGGGCCAAACACTGGTCGATGTTGGGCTGGTAGTCGGTGGCGTCGTCGGACTCGAGCAGGATCGGGTCTGCAGCGACCGCTCCGGCGGCGACGGCGTCCTGGACGCCCTGCCAGGCGGCGGCGTTGAAGCTGCGGTCGTCGACCCCGGCCAGGTCGGTCACCAGACACGCCGCCACCGGGGTCATGTCCCCGGAAGCGGTGGTGGTGCCGGGGGCGGCTGCGGTGGTGTCGACCATCGCCTCGGTCGTGTCGACCATCGGCTCGGTGGTGTCGGTCGGCGCCGCTGTGGTGCCGGCGCCGCCGTCGAGCGTGGTGGCGGTGTCGTCGTCATCGCCACCACAGGCGGCTAGTACCAGCAGCAGGGCGCCGGCCATGGCGACCAGCTTCATTCGTGATCTCAAGAGATCCTCCACTGTTTGATTGCACATTGGGTCTAGGGACAGCGCTCGCGGTGCGAAACGCAGCCCCATGGAGCCCCCGGTCCGGGGAGGCCGGCGGCAGTGTACCCAGCCGCCGTCAACCCGCGCCGATAACCTTCGCGGTTCAGGGCACAGCACGGGGGGTTCGCTCCGACGACGTGATGTTGGACTCCAGGGGTATGGCGATCCGAGACGTCGATCGGCACACCCTGTTCAACCGGATCCGACACCTGACCCAACCGGCAGGGCCTGGTTTCCAGCCCAGCCGCATCATCTAGCCTCGGCATGGTGCAGATCGAGATCTGGTCGGATGTGGTGTGCCCGTGGTGCTGGGTGGGCAAGGCCCGCTTCGAGACAGCCGTCGACCTGCTCGGCTGGAATGACACGGACGCAACCGTCACCTACCGCCCCTTCGAGCTGGACCCTTCGCTGGCGGCGGGAGGTCGACCCATCGCCGAGTACCTGCGGGCAAAGTTCGGCAGCGCCGCCACCGTGGAGGCCATCGAGGGTCGGGTGTCCGAGGCGGGTGCCGGGGTGGGGTTGACGTTCGACTGGGACCGGGTGATCAGGGTCAACACCTTCGACGCCCACCGGCTGCTCACCTGGGCCCTCACCGAGCACGGGCAGCGCCAGCAGCGCAGCCTGAAGGAGCGGATGATGCGGGCCTACTTCGCCGAGGGCGCCGATGTTTCCGATCACGAGGTGCTCGCCGGGCTGGCCGCCGACACCGGTCTCGATGGCGCCGCCGCCGGTGACGTGTTGGCCACCGATCGCCACGCCGTCGACGTTCGGGATGCGGAGGCGCAGGCGGCGACGCTGGGGATCAACGCCGTGCCTACCTTCGTGGTGGAGGGCACGTTCGGTATCCCCGGCGCCCAGGACATCGACACGTTTGTGGGGCTGCTTCCCAGGCTGCGGGGCCGTCTCGCCGAAACGGCACGCTGAGTGCTTCCTGCCGACGACGTCACCGAGGGCGGGTCAGGTGGTGGCTGACGCCCTGAACCGGTGGCAGTCGGGGCTGCAGGGGTGGGTGATCCCGCCGGAGATCCTGGCGGCGGCACCGGAGTCGCCGTGGGGCTTCCCCACCGCCATCTTCGCCAAGCAGGCGGATGACGCCGTCGCCCGTGTCGAGGACACGCCGTCGGACGCGGCGGCACGGGCGGCGTTGCCGGCAGGGGGCAGCG
>JACDBE010000003.1 GCA_013695075.1 Acidimicrobiia bacterium | reverse complement strand
GAGGTCGTCGAGCCACCGTTGGTGGTGGAGGTCTGCCGGGGCCTGGTCGACGAGGTCGTCGAGCCACCGTTGGAACTCGAGGTCACGTGCGACGCCGCGGTAACCGCCGCAGCCACCGGGGGTGCCTCGTCGACGACCTGATCGGCGACGCTACGAACCGCGGCGACGGCGATCCCGGTAGCGGCGACCGTGCCTACCGCCCAGGCGATGATCATCCCGGCTTTAAGAAACATTGCTCAACCTTTCGCGAAACATGCAGTACCCCTTTCCGAGGTGTTGAATACATGATGCCACCGGCATCGTTAAGCCGGCGCTAAGCCGTCGCCAAGGAATATTCCCCGATTCCGAGTCCGCCTAACATGGCATCGACTGGGCCCGGCGGTATCGTTCTGCCATGGTATCCGTGCTCCTCATCGAGGATGACCAACGCATCCGCCAGTCGTTGGCGGGGTCGCTGGCCGATCTCGGCTACGACGTTCGATCCACCACCACCGGCATCGCCGGTGTCGAGGAGGCGGTGACCGCAGCCCCCGACGTGGTGGTCCTCGACCTGGGGCTCCCCGACATCGGAGGGAACGAGGTGCTCAAGATGATCCGGGCGGTGACCTCGGTGCCGGTCATCGTCGCCACCGCCCAGGACGACGAGGGCGGCATCGTCCGCATCTTCGACGCCGGGGCGGACGACTACGTGGTGAAACCCTTCTCCGCCGAGCATCTCGCCGCCCGCATCCGGGCGGTGCTGCGGCGCACCGGGGGCGACACCGCCGACACCGAGATCCGCATCGCCGGTCTCACCGTCGATCTGGCCGCTCACGAGGCCACCCTGGACGGAGAACCGCTCGACCTCACCAGCAAGGAGTTCGAGCTGCTCGCCTACCTCGCCGCCCGCCCCGGAGTCATGATCCCGAAACGGGTGCTGATGGCCGAGGTGTGGCGTCAGCCGTACGGCGGCGCCGACAAGACGGTGGACGTCCACCTGTCGTGGCTGCGGCGCAAGCTCGGTGAGAGCGCATCCGAGGCCCGGTTCATCCACACCCGCCGCGGGGTTGGGGTCAAGCTGGTCGATCCCTCGGCGTGAGACGCCGATTGATCGTGGTGGCGGTGGCGGTGGCCTCGCTGACCGTCATCGCCTTCATCGTCCCCTTGGGGTTCGTGGTGCGCCAGCTGGCCAACGACCGGGCGCTGAGCAGGGCGGAGCGGGACGCCCAGCTCATCGGGGTGCAGGTGGCGGCCGCCGGGGCCCAGCCGGCCACGCTCGCCAGCATCGTGGGGGACGGGACCATCAACGGCAACGACCTGACCGTGCTGCTCCCCGATGGCACCACCTACGGCGCCCCGCTGCGCACGGGTGAGGTGATCGAGCCGGCGGCGGTGACGGAAGCTGGTCGGGTGCCGGTTGTCGGGGGCATTGCGGTGCACGCCCCGGCGATCGGCGCTGCCGGCGACACCCTGGTGGTGCGGATCTTCGTCGCCGAGGCCGAGCTCGACCGTGGGGTGGGCGCCGCGTACCTGATGCTCGGTCTGCTCGGGTCGGGGCTGATCGTCATCGCCGTCGCCATCGCCGATCGTCTGGCGAGGAGCTTTGTGCGGCCCATCGAGCGGCTGTCCGCCGCCGCCAGCAGCCTTGGCGGCGGCGACCTGAGCACCAGGGTGGTACCGGATGGACCACCGGAAATCCTCGAGGTGGGCACCCAGTTCAACCGCATCGCCGAGCGGATGATCCGGCTGCTCGAGATGGAACGGGAGACGGCGGCGGACCTGTCACACCGGCTGCGCACCCCGATGGCGGCGTTGCGGCTGGACGCCGAGCGGCTCGAAGGCGGCGGTGCCAAGGAGCGGGTTCTCGACGACCTCTCCGAGTTGGAGCGGGTCATCGACTACGTGATCCGGGAGGTGCGCCGACCGGGACGCGCCGGCGCGGTGACCGCCACCGATCTGCGCCAGGTGGTCGGGGCCCGAGCCAAATACTGGGAAGCGCTTGCCGACGAGCAGCGGCGCCACACCGCCGTGGTGATCCCCGATGGAGAGCCCATCCTGGTGGGGGTTCCCGCCGAGGACCTGGAGGCCGCCGTCGACGCACTGATCGGCAATGTGTTCGCCCACACCCCGGAAACCACCGGGTACACCGTCACCTGTACCGGGGTCACCGGTGCCGGCATCATGATCGTCGACGACGCCGGACCTGGTTTCGGGTTCGAGGCGCTGCGACGGGGCCACAGCGGCGGGGGCTCTACCGGGCTCGGGTTAGACATCGCCCGCAGGACCGCCGAGGACAGCGGGGGGTCGCTCACCATCGGCACCAGCCCCCAGGGCGGTGCCAGGGTCATCCTCGAACTGCGGGCCTCCCCTCGGGCATGACCCTCCCCGCCTCGACCCTCCGCGCCCTCGACCTTCCCCGCCTCGACCCTCCCCGCGCCTCTCCCAGAGGGAGGGGAAACTGATCCCTCGGCACCCCTCGCAGAAGGAGGGGAACAGATGCCTTATCGGGAATGGGCCGCTGGGCCCAGTACCTTTCCGGGTGGTTTGGGTACCATGGAACCACCTGGCTGCGCTCAGGAATACCGCTCGTAAGGGGGCCGCGGATGAGTTCCCGAGCGCCAGATCGGAGGGTGGGATGTGTCAGCAATGGGAAACGTTGCTCGTTGGTTCCCAGGTCGAGCGACCGGGGTTGTGATGGAACTCGCCCTCGAAGGCAATGCCGACCGGCTTGCTGGCGTCGACGAGCCGCGGTACGTATCGGTGGTCATCCCCACCCACAACCGACCCCAGCTATTGGCAACGGCCGTGGCCTCGGTGCTGTCCCAGGACATCCCGGTTGAGGTCATCGTGGTCGACGACGCCTCCCAACCGCCGGTCGCCGGCCTGCCGATCATGGCGCACCCCCACATCACGCTGATCCGCAACGAGAAGACCCAGGGTCCGACCCGGGCCCGCAACCAGGGTCTGGAGGCCGCCACCGGAGCCTTCGTAGCCTTCCTCGATGACGACGACGAATGGCTGCCGGGCAAGCTGCGGCGCTGCATCGATATCCTCAACACCGTTGCCGGCGTCGACGTCGTCACCCACCGCACCGTGTACGACCGCGACGGGATGAGCGAGTTGTCGGACGTCACCGTGTTGACCAATCCGCTGGCCAGCTTCGGGGTCCAGCAGACCCCTCACCTCGACGGTCTGATGGTCGACACCGCCCTGGCCAAGGCGGTGCGCTTCGACGAGTCCTTCGACGCTGCCCAGGACATCGATTTCGTCATCGAGCTGGCGCGACGTTCCCCGTTCGCCATGGTGGAGGACACGTTGGCCGTCCGCGGCCCGCAAAGCGACGGATCCGCCATCGGGTTGGAGCGGAGGATCTCGGCCCGAGTGTTGTTGCTCGACAAGCACGGCGACGTGCTGTACCACGATGGGCCCAGCCGCGCCTTTTTCCATGTGCGGCTGGGTCACCTCTACCGGCGCTCGGGGAGGAGGATGCTGGCACTGCGGTCGTTCGCCACCGCGCTGCGTCACCAGCCCGGAGCGGCCAAGGCGTGGCGCGGTCTGGCGCTCAGCATGCTCCCTGCAGGCGTGGTGCATCGGTTGAGCGTCGACCGCCGCCGGCGAGCGCAACGGTGACCGTCGGCCCCCGGCTGACGGTGGGCGTGCCGGTGCGCAACGGTGCCAACTTCATCCGCCCCGCAATCGATTCGCTGCTGGCCCAGACCTACCGGGATTTCGCCATCCTCGTCTCGGACAACGCCTCGACGGACGGCACCGTCGCCATCGTCGAGGAGTACATGGGGCGCCACCCCAACATCCGCATGCAGCGCCATCCGGCCAACATCGGCGCCCACCGCAACTACAACTCGCTGGTGACCGGCAGTACCGGGGAGCTCTTCAAGTGGATGGCCCATGACGATGTCATCGCTCCCACGTTCCTCGCCGCGTGCGTCGCCCGGCTCGACGCCGACCCCGGGGCGTCGCTGGCCTTCGCCAACTCGGGGCAGATCGACGAGGAGGGGCGGATCACCGGCGATCTGGCCAGCACCGAGAGCTACGTCGACCCTTCGCCGTACCGACGGCTGCGCTCGTACGTGGCCGACCGGACCAAGATCCCGCAGGTGTTCGGGGTCATGCGCCGCTCCGTGCTGGAGGCTACCCCGCTGTTGGGCAGCTACCCCAAGTCGGACACAGTGTTGATGTACGAGATGGCGATGCGGGGTCGGTTCGCCCTGGTGGACGAGCCGCTCTTTCTCAATCGGGACCACGCCAGCCGACAGGGCAGGCTGGGGCTGCGGGAGCGCACCGCCTGGTATCACCCCGACCGGGCCAGCCCCCTCCTGCCCAGGTGGAACCAGCTGCGGGGTTTCGCCGCCGCCACGCTGCGGGTGCCGATGGGGTCCGGCGACAAGGTGCGCTGCGTCGCCTTCGCCCTGTGGTGGGGGGTGCGCCACGGCATCGAGCTGGGCGGCGAGATCGGTTTCGGGGTGCGTCAATCGCTGCTGCGGTGGCGTGGCGGCGGAACCCGGCCAGCGGTCTAGGGTCTGGCCCCGCCAGCCTCCGTTTCCAGGAGCCCGATGATCGCCAAGAGCCAAGGCCGGTTGCCGACATTCCTCATCGCCGGGGCGATGCGATGCGGTACCACGTCACTCAACGGGTACCTGCGCCAGCATCCTCAGGTAGCGATGTCGGCCACCAAGGAGGTCCACTTCTTCGATCATCAGTTCCACCGCGGGCTGGACTGGTACCGCTCACAGTTCACCACCGACCCGGCGCCGCAGGCGGTGGGTGAGGCCAGCCCCAACTACCTGTTCCACGCCGAAGCACTGGAACGTATCGCCCAAATGCTTCCCGACGCCCGGCTGGTGATCGTGCTGCGCAACCCGATCGACCGGGCGTACTCGCACTACTGGCTGGATCGGTCGCTGGGCAAGGTCACCGTCCCCTTCACCGATGCCATCGACACCGAACTCGCCGGGGAGCGGTTCACCTATGTGGCGCGGGGCCGTTACCGCCAGCAGATGGAGCGGCTGTTCACGCTGGTGGAGCGCAGCCAGGTCCTGGTGGAGACGTTCGAGGAAATGGTTGCCGACCCGGGATCGGTGTTCGCCTCGGTGTGCCGGTTCATCGGTGTCGACGACAGCGTCCGTCCCCAGATCCTGGGCGAGTCGATCAATGCCTACACCCGGTACCGGTCGGTGCGAGTGCGGAACCTGTCCAAACGACTGCCCCGTACCGCCCGCAGGGCGGTTGGGCGCCTCAACCAACGTGCACCCGCCAGATATGCAGCGATGGATCCGGACACCCGGGAACGGCTGGCGTCGGTGTTCGCCGAGGCCAACGCAGGAATCGACGACCTCCTCGGGCGCAGCCTCCCCGCCTGGGGCTGAGGCAACAACGGGACTGCCCCCGTCGGCCCTACCGGCAGCCGGCCCCACCTCGGGAAACCTGGTGCCGTGGATGCTCCGGCTCAGGACCTTGCCAGCGCCAGCGCTTGCTCCAATGCCCGGGCCACGTACACCTTGGCCAGGTGGGTCTTGTACTCCTCGGACCCGTACAGGTCCTCGAGCACCGTCACCCCTTCTACGGCACGCTCGGCGGCGGCGGCGATGGCCTCGGCGGAGCCGTCCGAGCCGATGATCGCCTCGGTAGCCCCCGCCGCCAGCGACGGTGCGGTGCCGACCCCGGTGAGCCCGATGCGGGCGTCGGCGACGGTGCCGTTGTCGCTGCGCACCCAGGCTGCCGCCCCGGCAACGGCGTAGTCGGAGTGACCACCGCGCCTACCCAGCTTGTCGTAGGCGGAGCGGCCACCCTCTTTGGGAATGCGTAGCTCCACCAAGATCTCGTTCGGCTCCAGCGCCGAGGTGAGGGCGTCGACGAAGAAGTCGGCGGCCGCGATCTCCCGGTCTCCCCCCACCGACCGGGCCACCATGACGGCCCCGCAGGCGATGGCTCCCGCCGGCTGGTCGGCGGCGGTGTCGGCGTGGGCCAGCGAGCCGCAGGTGGTCCCCCGGTTGCGCACCTGGACGTCACCGGTCCATGACGCCGCCTGCGCCAGCGCGGTGGCGTGCTCGGTGGTGAGCGCATGGCTCGCCGTCATCCCGTGGGTGACCAGGGCGCCGATGGCGATGTGGTCGTCGCGGTCCTCGATCTGATCCAGCTCCGGGATGCGGCCGATGTCGATGAGGGTGCCCGGCGACAGCAGCCGCAGCTTCATCAACCCCAGCAGGCTCATGCCCCCGGAGATCACCTTGGCTCCCTCGGTCTGGTCGAGGGCGGCCAGCGCCTCGTCCAGGGTCTTGGGTGCGACGTACTCGAATGGTCTCGGATACATGGATCAGCCCTTCGCTTCCTGGATCGCCTGCCACACCCGGCGCGGCCGCAGCGGCATGTCGACGTGTTTGACTCCCAGTGGGGCCAGGGCGTCGACCACGGCGTTGACCACCGTCTGCGCCGACCCGATGGTGCCGGCCTCCCCGATCCCCTTCACCCCCATCGGGTTGATGTCGGTGGGGGTGACGGTGCGGCTCAGCTCGAAGGTGGGCAGGTCGGCGGCGGTGGGCAGCGGGTAGTCGATCAGGGTGCCGGTGAGCAGGTTGCCCGTCTCGTCGTACAGCGCCTCCTCGAACAGCGCCTGGCCGACGCCCTGGGCGATGCCGCCGTGGACTTGGCCGTCGACGATCATCGGGTTGATGACGTTGCCGCAGTCGTCGACGGTGATGTACCGCAGCAGGTCGACGTTGCCGGTCTCGGCGTCGACCTCGACCACCGCCAGGTGGGCCCCGAACGGCCAGGTGGCATTGCTTGGGTTGAACACCACCGATGCCTCCAAGCCGCCTTCCATCCCCTCGGGGAGCTTGTGCGGCATGTAGGCGATCTCGGCGATCTGCGCCCAGGTCACCGAGCTGTCCGGAGATCCGGCCACGTGGGCGCCGCCGTTGGCGAACACCACGTCCTCCTCGCTGGCCTCCAGCAGGTGGGCGGCCATCTTGGCCGCCTTCGCCCTCACCCGTTGCGACGCCTCGTAGGTGGCGCTGCCGTCCACCGCCGCCGAGCGCGACCCGAAGGTGCCGATGCCCATGGGCGAGTCACCGGTGTCGCCGTGGCGCACCTTGACGTGCTCCACCGGGATGGCGAGACGGTCGCTGACGATCTGCGCCCAGGTCGTCTCATGTCCCTGCCCGCTGGGCCCGGTCCCGATCTGCACCGTCGCCGTCCCATCGGGATTGACCCGCACCAGCCCCGAGCCGCTGAAGGCAGCCGGCAGCCCGTAGGTGGACCACGAGAAGCCCAGCTCGGCGAGCCCGGCCGGGGCGAACCCGCACACCTCGACGTAGCTGGACAGCCCGATGCCGAGGTACCGGCCTTCCTCCCTGGCCTTCTTCTGCTCGGCGCGCAACCCGGCGTAGTCGGAGGTGGCGATGAGGGCGTCGAGGTTGGTGCCGTAGTCACCGGTGTCCATGGCGAACCCAACCGGCGAAACCGCCCCGGGGAACTGGTCGTTGGGGATGTAGTTCTTCTTGCGCACCTCCGCCGGGTCCATCCCGATCTCCCGGGCGTACATATCGATGATGCGTTCCAGGTAGTACGCCGCCTCGGGACGCCCCGCCCCCCGGTAGGCGTCGGTGGTGTTGGTGTGGGTGGTGACACAGTCAATCTTCCACCAGGTGGGCATCTTGTACTGGCCCGAACCAACGAACAGCCCCAGGAAGGGGATGGCCACCGTGAAGTTCTGGGTGTAGGCGCCCATGTCGGCGATGCCCTCCAGCTGGTAGCCCAGGATCTCGCCGTCCTTTGTGCCCACGATGGTCGCCGTGGCCACCCAGCCACGGCCCTGCACGGTGGAGTGGGCCGCCTCGCGCCTGGTCTCGGTCCAGCGCACCGGGTGGCCCAGCTGCATCGAGGCCCACGACACCAGGATCTCGTCGCTGTAGACGTTGAGCTTGGCGCCGAAGCCGCCACCGACCTCGGGCGCTACCACCCGCACCTGGTTGGAGAGCAGCCCCAAGGTCTTGCCGATGGCGCCGGCCAGGGCGTGGGGGATCTGCGACGAGCTGAACACCGTCATCGACCCGTAACCCGGGTTGTAGTCGGCGACTACCGCCCGCGGTTCGATGGCCACCGGGATCAGCCGCTGGTTGAGCATCTCCTGGCTCACCGTGACCACGTCGTCGCCCTCCTTGGCGGCGTCGATGTCGGCCTTGACCTTCTGCTGATCCTCGGGCTCGGCGCCGAAAGGTCCCACCCAGCTGATCAACAGGTTGGAGTCGAGCGAATCGTGCACCTTCACCCGGTCGGACAGGGCGTCCTTGAGATCGATCACCGCCTCCAACGGGTCGTAGTCGACCGAGACGGCGTCGGCGGCGTCCTGGGCCAGGTAGCGGTTGTCGGCAACCACCATCGCCACCGCCTCGCCGACGTGCTTGACCACCCCGTCGGCCAGCAGCGGTCGGAGGGCGCCCACCGGTACCTGGGCGAGCAGGGTCCCCAGGTGGCGGACGTCTTCGATGGTGTACACCGCATGCACTCCGGGCATCGCCCGGGCAGCGTCGGTGTCGATGGAGTTGATGGTGGCGTGGGCGAAGGGGCTACGGGTGAAGGCGGCGGCGACCTCGCCGGTGAACTTGATGTCGTCGGTGTATTTGCCGTGGCCCTGGATGAGGGCCGGATCTTCCTTGCGGTGAACCACACCGCCGAGGGCACTGGTCGTGGTGGTGGGACTGATGGTCGAGGTCATGTCCCCTCCTCTTCCCAGTCGGGGGCGTCGGGCTCTTCGCTCCGCATCCGGGCACCGGCGTATTGCACCGCCTTGACGATGTTGTGGTAGCCGGTGCAGCGGCACAGGTTGCCGTCGAGCCCGTGGCGGATGGTGTCCTCGTCCGGGTTGTTGTCCTCGGCGAGCAGGTAGGCCGACTGCATGATCATCCCCGGGGTGCAGAAACCGCACTGCAGCCCGTGGCGCTCCCAGAAGCCCTCCTGGACCGGATGCAGCTCACCGTTGGAGGCCAGCCCCTCGATGGTGGTGATCTCGGCACCCTCGGCCTGCACCGCCAGCATGGTGCACGACTTGGTGGAGATGCCGTCGACGTGGACGGTGCATGCACCGCAATAGCCGGTGTCGCAGCCGACATGGGTTCCGGTGAGCCCGAGGTTCTCCCTCAGGTAGTGGACCAGAAGGGTGCGGGGCTCGACATCCCCTGACACCTCCCTGCCGTTCACCGACATGGACACGTGCATCGCCCTGTACCTCCCTCATCGACCCAGCCAAAGCTAGCAAACGGCGTGGTGCCGTGCTCGGGCGACCGGGCACTGATGGGACGTCCCCCGGGCTCGGCAGGTGGGGCGTCAGGAGGCCTGGCGCCGTCCGACGAGTCTCTTGAAGAACCCGGCGATGGTCGTCGCCAGGGCGGAGAAGAACAGGCTGATCCCCTTGACGTCGGGCGCCTCGACGACGGCCGCCTCCTGGGGCGACTTCGCCGCCAGCTTGGCGTCGAGGCACTTGACGAACTCGGAGATCAATCGGTTGGACATCTCCTTGATCAGCCCGGTGCGACCGAACTGGGCGGCCGCCCCCGACAGGATGACATCGGCGTCGACGTTGATCTTGGTGCCGCTGCCGGTACTCTCCAGCCCGTACTGCATCTTCACCTGGCCCATGCTGCCGCTTTGCCGGTCGGCACCCCTGCCGGTGACCGAACCGGTGCGGGCCTCGGCGTCGCTGGTGATGGTGGCCTCACCCTCGAAGGTGGCGGTCATAGGACCCAGTTTGGCGGACACCTTGCCGGCGTACTTACCATCGCCCTTATCCTCGGTGAGGTCGGCTCCCGGCAGGCATCGGGCCAGTTGGGGTACGTCCTGGAACAGCTCCCAGACCTGATCGACCGGCCGGGCTACCTCGATGACCTCGCTGATCTTCACGGATGGGGCTCCTCTCCCGCGTCGCCCGATGCTACTTCCGGGGAGGGGAACAGAGCTTGGTTAGGGTTGGCGGGTGTCTTCCTTGGTGGTCAGGAGCGTCGATCGGTTGCGGGCAGAGGGGCGGCTGGCGTGGGGGCGGTTGACCGCCTCGGGCCGGCCCCTCCCCGACTTCTTGGTCATCGGGGTGCAGCGGGCCGGCACCACCAGCCTGTTCCGGGACCTGAAGCGCCATCCCCAGGTCATCGCTGCCTCCACCAAGGAGGTCCACTACTTCGACTATCACCACGGCCGGGGACAGGGTTGGTACCGGGCCCATTTCCCCCACCGGCGCACTCTGGTGGCCCATCCGGGGGCGCCCCCGGTGACCGGGGAGGCGACGCCCAACTACCTCTTCCATCCCCACGCCCCGCGCTGGGTCGGCACCGAACTGCCGCAGGCCCGACTGATCGTGGTGCTGCGTGACCCGGTGCAGCGGGCCTACTCCCATTGGAAGCTCAACCGCAGGATCGGGCTCGAGGACCTGAGCTTCAGCGAGGCCGTGGAACGGGAGGAGGAGCGGATCGGTCCGGATCGGCGGCTTCTGGAAGCCGACCCCGCGTATCCGGCGTACGACCTGTTCCGCTTCTCGTACGCCGCCCGGGGAACTTATGCGGCGCAGCTGGAGCGGTGGCATGCCGCCATCCCCCGAGAGCGGTTCCTGGTGGTACGCAGTGAAGACCTGCGGGCCAGCCCGGACGCCACCTTCGCCCAGATCACCGACTTCATCGGCGTGTCGCGGTGGCGGCCACCAGAGTTCAGCCACGCCCACGCCAGCACCGGCGGAGGCGGCGAAGGGATACCGGAACCGACCCGGCAGCGCCTGGAGCGCTACTTCGAACCCCACCAGAGGCGGCTGACCGAGCTCCTCGACGCCACCTGACAGAGAGCCGGCTAGGGCCGGTTAGCCTCGCCCATCCCCCCGCAAGCAGGCCCGATGTCGCGCCAAGTCTCGACTCGCCCAGGGAATTCCCGCTCCGGCCGGGCCGCCTTCCTCGACGGCCTGGCTGACGTGGCCCCGCTCAACCTCGGCACTATCCCCTTCGGGCTCATCGTCGGCGTCGCCGCCGCCGCCTCCCGGATGGGTGCCCTCGCCGGTTGGGCGACATCGCCCATCATCTTCGGTGGGTCTGCGCAGGTGGTGACCATCGACCTGTACAACGCCGGGGCCGCCGCCGCGGTGGTGATCGCCACCGCCCTGGTGGTCAACGCCCGCCACGTGATGTACTCGGCGGTACTCGCCGCCCACTTCAAGCCATTCCCCCCGATGTGGAAGTACGGGCTGGCATACCTGATGACCGACCAGATCTTCGCCACCGCCGTCACCCGGTGGCGGGATGTCGACGACCCCGAAACCAAGCGGTGGTACTTCCTGGGCGGTGGGCTGGGGTTGTGGCTGCCGTGGCAGCTGGCCAGCGCGGCTGGCGCCCTGCTCGGCGCCCAGGTGCCCGAGAGCTGGTCGCTCGACTTTGCCATCCCCATGGTGTTCCTGGTGCTGCTCATCCTGGCGGTGAAGGGCCGACCGGGGTTGGTGGCGGCGGTGGTGGGGGGAGCGGCCGCCCTGCTGGCACGGGACCTGGCGCTCAACCTGGGGCTGGTGGTGGCAACGGCATGCGGCACCATCGCCGGGCTGGTGGCGGAACGTTGGCGCCGATGAGCCCGTGGCTGATCATCGTGATCATCGGGGCGGGTACGTTCCTGTTCCGCATCTCGTTCATCGCCCTGTTTGCCAACCGCGACCTCCCTCCTTGGTTGGCGCCGCCGCTGCGGTACGTGGCCCCGGCGGTGATGGCCGCCCTGGTGGCTCCCGGGGTGCTCGCCCCCGAGGGCATCATCGACCTGTCGACCGGAAACCCCCGGTTCTTCGCCGGCCTGGTGGCGGCCATAGTGGCCGTGGTGACCCGCTCGGTGGTGTGGACGGTGGTGGCCGGGCTCGGCTCGCTGTGGCTGTTGCAGGCATGGTGGTGAGGAGGACGGCAGACCCCTCGGCGGTGACTCGTATCGGTTCAGGCGATGGCGGCGAAGGCGGCTCGGGCGGCGGCGAGGGTGAACTCGATCTCGGCATCGCCGTGGGCGGTGGAGAGGAACCAGGTCTCGAACTGGGACGGCGGCAGGTAGACACCCCGCTCCAACATGGCCCGATGAAAGGAGGCAAAACGCCGGGTGTCGGCGTGCTTGGCCTGCTCCCAACTCGCCACCGGAGCCTCGGCGAAGTACAAGCCGAGCAACGTCCCCACCCGCGTCGCCTGACCGGGAACGCCGGCCGCGGTGGCGGCGGCGCCGATCCCGGCCGCCAGCCGCTCGCAGGCGTCCGCCACCCCTTCCCACACCAGGTCCTCCCGCAGGGCGCGCAACGTCTCGATCCCTGCGGTCATGGCCAGGGGGTTCCCTGAGAGGGTGCCCGCCTGGTAGACGGGTCCGGCAGGCGCCACCAGCTCCATGATCTCGCCGCGCCCACCGTAAGCGCCCACCGGTAGCCCGCCGCCGATGACCTTGCCCAGCGTGGTCAGGTCGGGGATCACCCCGTACCGGCCCTGTGCCCCCCCGGGATGGACCCGGAACCCGGTCAACACCTCGTCGAAGACGAGCAGGGCGCCGTGCTCGGTGGTCAGCCGGCGGATCCCGTCGAGGAAGCCGGCGACGGGCAGCACCAGACCCATGTTGGCCGCCACCGGTTCGACGATCACCGCGGCGATTTCGGCTCCGGCGGCGGCGAACAGGCGGTCGACGGCGTCGAGGTCGTTGTACGGTGCGGTCAGGGTGTCCGCCACCGTCGCCGCGGGGACGCCTGGCGAGTCGGGGAGACCCAACGTCGCCACCCCGGAGCCGGCCTGCACCAGCAACAGATCGGCGTGACCGTGGTAGCACCCGGCGAACTTGAGGATCTTGGATCGACCGGTGAAGGCGCGGGCCAGGCGGAGGGCGCTCATGGTGGCCTCGGTGCCCGAGTTGACGAAGCGGATCATCTCGATGCTCGGCATCGCCTCGGCGATCAACCGGGCCAGGTCGAGCTCGAGCTCGGTGGGCGCCCCGTAGCTGGTGCCTCGGTGTATCGCCCGTTGCAGCGCCGCCACCACCGTGGGATGGGCGTGCCCCAGGATCAGCGGCCCCCACGACAGCACGTAGTCGAGGTACCGGTTGTCGTCGACGTCGATGAGGTAGGGACCCTCCGCGCGCTCGACGAAGAACGGGGACCCGCCGACGGCGCCGAAGGCCCGCACCGGGGAGCTGACACCGCCCGGCATCAGCCCTCGGGCAGCGTCGAAGAGGTGCGAGGAGCGTTGCCGGTTCATCGCGCGACGGCGTGGAGCGTCCGGGCTACGGACTCGGCGGCACCCTCGCCGGAGGCGATGCAGTCGGGGATGCCGACGCCGTGGTATGCCGCCCCGGCGACCGCCAACCCGGGGAAGCCCGCCAGCGCCGCATCGATCCTGTCGACCCGCTCTTGATGCCCCAGTACGTACTGGGGCATCCCTCGGGGCCAGCGGTGGATGCGTACCAGCACTGGCTGGCCACCGATACCGATGAGATCAAGCTCCTCGGTGGCCAGGGTCACCAGGGAGGCGTCGCTCTCGGTGGCCACGTCACGGCTACCGGAGCGGCCGGCGTACACCCGCACCAGCACCGAACCCTCGGGAGCGCGTCCCTCCCACTTGCTCGAGGTCCACGTGCACGCCAGCACGTCGGTGCGCTCGCTGCGGGGAACGACGTATCCGTAGCCGTCGAGAGGATGTCCCACCGCCTCCGCCCGGTAGGCAAGCGTCACCACCGCCGACGAGGCGTGCGGGATCTCGGCGTGGGCGGCGGCGAGGCCGCCGTCGAGACCGGCGACCACCTCGGCGGTGACATGCGCCGGCAGCGCCAGGACGGCGGCGTCGGCGGGCAGCGTGTCGCCTCCATCCAGCTCCAGCAGGTAGCCACCGCCTCGGCAGCGCAGGGCGACGGCGCGCCGGCCGACGAGGAGCTGGGTCCTGTGCAGTTGCTCCACGACGCGGGAGGCCAGGGTCGCCAGACCCGGGCGCAGCGTCAGGAACGGGGGCTCGGTCCCCCCCGGAGAGGGTTGCGCCAGCAGCCCGCGGATCACGCTTCCATGCGCCAGCTCCAGTTCTCGCAACGTGGGGAAGGTGGCGGCCAACGACAGCCTGTCACCGTTTCCGCCGAAGATCCCCGTCATGATCGGCTCGACCAGCATCCGGTAGGCCTCATCACCGAAACGGCGGGTGATGAACGCTGCGATCGACTCGTCCGCTCCGGGCGGCGCCGGGGGCAGATCGATCTCGGCAGCGACCCGTTCCCGACCAGCCGGAGACAGCAGCCCGCTCCCCGACAGAGCCTCGAGGTGGGTAGGGATCATCCCGGAGAGACCCTCAGGGAGCGGGTGCAGCTCACCACCACGGCGCACGAAGGTGCCCCCCATCCCGGGGCGTCTGGCGATGAGCTCGCCGCCGAGACCGAGCTCGGTGCACAGGCCGATCCCGCGCTCCTTGCGAGACAGGAAGCTGTCGGGTGCCCCCTCCACCACGAAGCCGCCGACGCGCTCGGTGAGCAGCTTGCCGCCCAGGCGACGCTCCCGCTCCACCAGCACGATGTCGCCGCGGGGGAGCAACCGCTCCAACCGGCGCGCCGCCGCCAGGGCGGCGATCCCTCCGCCGACGATGGCGATCCTCATGACGCCAGAGCCCGGTCGAGCCAGTGCCCGGCACGCTGCCGCACCTGGTCGGCCAGCGCCTCGACAAACGCGGGGTCGTCGTTGAGCGACGGCGGGCGCTCCAGGCGCATGCCGAGCCGGCGGGCAACCGCCTGTGCCTTGATGTCGATGTCGAACAGGACCTCGACGTGGTCGGAGACGAAGCCGACGGGCACGACGACCACGGAGCGAACGCCCTGCCCGGCGAGGCGCTCCAGATGCTCGCCCAGATCGGGTCCGGCCCATGGCTCGGGCGAGCGACCGGCGGACTGGTAGCTCCACGACCATCCCTCGTCGGCAAGGCCCGTCCTGGCGGCGACCAGCTGCGCCGTCTCCAGGCACTGGGCCTGGTACGGGTCTCCGTGCGCCAGCAACCGCTGGGGCAGGCTGTGGGCGGTGAAGATCACGTGGGGGCGCTCGCCATCCGGTGCCGGCCCGCGGGCTGTGCCCTCCTCCACCCGGGCGGCGAAGGCCTGGATCAACCCCGGGGCGCCGTGATAGCTGGCGACATGCTCGAAGGTGATGGCGCCCCGGTACAGCTCGAGACCGTCGGCCACCTTCTGCTGGTAGCGCCCCACCGACAGGGCGCTGAACTGCGGCGCCAGCACGATGCCGACGGCATGGGTGACCCCGTCCGCCACCATCTCCCCGACCACCTCCTCGATCCACGGCGCCCAGTGACGCATGCCGAGGTAGCAGCGATACCCCTGCCCCAGCCGGTCGGCTAGGGCGTCGACCTGGCGGCGGCTGATCTCCAGCAGCGGTGATCGACCCCCGATGGCACGGTAGTTGCCGGCGATCTCCTCGAGGATCTCGGCGGAGGTGGTACGCCCGGCGCGGATGTCGGCCAGGTAGCCGGGGAGCTGGTCGAGCGCCTCGGGACCGCCGTAAGCCATGACCAGCACCCCGATGGGAAGCCGGATCGTCATGTCGCGGTGCGCGCGGCGACGTGCTCGACCAAGCGGCGAACGTTGTCAACCGGGGTTTCCGGAACCAGACCGTGGCCCACGTTGAACACGTGACCGGGTCGTGCCCCGGCCCGGTCGAGCACCTCGTCGATGCGGTGGCGCAGCTCGGGCCACGGCGCCAGCAGCGAGGCCGGATCCAGGTTCCCCTGCACCGGCCGGCCGAGACCGACGGTGGCCCACGCCTCGTCCAGGGGCAGCTGCCAGTCGAGCCCCACCACGTCGCCGCCGCAGCCGGCGGCGTCGGCCAGGTAGGGGGCGACACCGAGGGAGAAGTTGATGACCGGCACCCCCGCCCGCGCCACCACGGCGAACAGTGCCCGGTTGGAAGGAGCGACGTAGCGAAGGTAGTCCTGACGGTTGAGAGCGCGGCCCGCCCACGAGTCGAAGACCTGGAGCGCCCCCGCACCGGCGTCCGCCTGGGCGAGCAGGTAATCCGCCTGCACCGTGACCAGCTTGGTCAGCAGCCGCTTCCAGGCGGCGGGCTCGGAGAGCATGAAGGCCTTGGTGCGGGTGAAGTGACGCGAGGTGCCCCCTTCGATGGCGTAGCTCGCCAGGGTGAAAGGCGCCCCGGCGAAGCCGATCACCGGTATTCGGCGCCGCTCCAGCTTGGCGCGAACCATCCGGATCGCCTCCAGCGTACCCGGCAGGGTCTCGGCCGCCGGCGGGACCCCGAGCATGTCGACCGCACTCGTACTCCTGATGGGGTTGGCGATGCGGGGACCGTCCCCGGGCACGAAATCCAGCTCCAGCCCCATGCCGATGAGCGGGGGCAGGATGTCGGCGAAGATGATCGCCGCGTCGAGCTGGAAGGCGTCCACCGGCAGCAGCGTGACCTGCGCCGCCAGCTCCGGGGTGCGGATCAGGTCGAGCATCGAGTACCGCCCCCGTAGCGCCCGGTACTGGGGCAGGTATCGCCCCGCTTGGCGCAGCAGCCAGACGGGGGTCCGCTCCGTCGGCAGCCGGTGGCAGGCGCGCAGGAAGAGCGAGGTGGGCTCGTCGCTCGGCTCGATGGACGCCCCGGTGGCCTGCGCAGTCATCGGGCCGGTGGCGACTGCCACGCCACCCGGCCCACGACGAAGGGCCCGAGACGCTCGATGTGGAGCGAGGTCTGCCTGGTCCTCCGCATGCGGTGGATGATCTCCGACAGCGGGTGGAGCTCGGGGCCGAGGAGCCCGACCACGAAGTCGTTGTCGTCGCCCCCGAGCCCGTGGCAGGCGAGCCGGATGTCGTAGCCGAGGCCCGCCCTTCCGAACGCCCTGCCGACCCCCCCATGCTCCTTGAGCATCATGTTCTGTTCGTCGCGGGAGAGCCGCTCGAACGAGCCGGCACGACGCAGCGGGTACCAGATCGCCCACCTGAGGTCGGGATCGAGGACCCGGGCTCGGGGCCGGGTCACCAAAGTCTCCTCCAGATCCTGCTCGTACCCGATGGCGTAGGTCCGACCGAACATGGTGAGCTCCGCCTTGCGCTCCAGCTGCACGAATGGCGGCGAGCCGAGGAGGGCGCGGTGTTCGGTCACGAACGTGTCCGGGCTCTCGCCGAGGGTGAGGAGGGCAACACCGCTGGGGTCATTGACATCCTCGTAGAGGGCACCCTCGGTGCCCGCGGTCTCGAGGGCGGAGACCAGCCTGGCCGTATCCCGGGAACCACCGAAGGCATGGAGCTGCATGAAGAGCCGCCGGTCGAGCGAGGTCATCTGGCCCCCGGCGGTCCGCCCGTGCTCGGCGACATCCACCAGGCGCTGATCGTCGTCGGGACGGTCGACGATGCGCTCCCTCAACCTCGGTCCTTCAGCCAGGCGGCGGCGTCCTTGGCGTGGTAGGTGACGATAAAGTCGGCCCCGGCGCGCCGGATCCCGATGAGGATCTCGAGGACGATCGACCGCTCCTCCAGCCATCCGTTGGCCGCCGCCGCCTTCACCATGGCGTACTCGCCGCTGACGTTGTAGGCGGCGAGGGGTAGCTCGGGGACCGCCTGGTGAACCCGGCGCACCACGTCGAGGTAGCCGAGCGCCGGCTTCACCATCAGCGCATCGGCACCCTCCTCGACATCGAGGGCAACCTCACGCAGCGCCTCGCGGGCATTGCCCGGATCCATCTGGTGCGAGCGCCGGTCCCCGAACCGGGGTGCGCCCTCGGCGGCGTGGCGAAACGGCCCGTAGAAGGACGAGGCGTACTTCACCGCATACGACAGGGTCCCCACCTGGTGGTGGCCATCGCCGTCGAGTGCGGAGCGGATGGCCCCCACCATCCCGTCGATCATCCCGCTGGGGGCAACGACATCCGCCCCGGCCCGAGCATGGGACACGGCGATGCGGCCCAGCACGTCGAGCGTCTCGTCATTGAGGATGTCGCCGCCGCCGTCGAGCAGCCCGCAATGGCCGTGGTCGGTGTACTGGCACAGGCAGACGTCGGTCAGCACCAGGATCTCGGGGCTCGCCCCCTTGAGAACCCGGACGGCGTCCTGGACGATCCCGTCTGCGGCATGGCTCTGCCCGCCGCTGGAGTCCTTGCCTTCGGGGATCCCGAAGAGGAGCACGGCCCTCAACCCGAGGCCATCGAGTTCGGCGGCCTCCGCGCCCAGCTGGTCGACGGAGAGCTGGAAGATCCCCGGCATGGACGGCACCGGGCGGCGCACCCCCCGACCGGGGACGACGAACAGCGGGTAGACCAGATCGTCCGCAGCCAGGGTCGTCTCCCGCACCAGATCGCGCAGCGGGCCGGTCCGGCGCAGGCGTCGTGGCCGCCGCCCCCCGGGGACGAAGCGCACCGCCTCGACGAGGTCGGTGTGGCGATCAGTCATGGGCGCCCCCGAAGTGTGAGGTGAGGGCGACCACAATGCCGTCGGCCGTCGCCTCGTCGGCGACCACGCCGACGGTCAACCCTGCCTCCGCGGCGGCCGCAGCCGTGGTGGGGCCGATGCAGGCGAGTAGCAGCCTGCCCAGCTCGGGGTGACGGGAGACGAGGCGGGCCAGGCTGCGGGCGGCGGAGCCGCTGGCAAGCACGATGGCGTCGACACCGTCGCCGAGTTGCTCGAGCTCGGCGGACGACGGCTCCACGGTCACCGTCCGGTAGGCGGTCACCGCCTCGACATGTGCCCCCCGGTTGCGGAGCTCGTCGGCAAAGCGGGGGTCGGCGATGTCGGCCTGGAGCAGGAGCAGGCGCGCTCCCCGCAGCGGCTCGAGCCCGGCGACGAGCTCGTCGGCGGCGAAGCGTTCCGGGACCAGGGACGGCTCGGCACCGAGCCCTCTCACCGCCGCCGCGGTGGCGGGCCCAACGGCGGCGATCCTGGCTGAAGCCACCGTGCCCCGGAGACGTTGTGGGATGGCGCCGACGCCGTTGGCGCTGGTGAACACCACCCAGTCGTAGGCGTCGAGGTCCTCCACGTCGGCCAGGGCGGCGTCAGGGGCGGGCTCGATCCTGATCAGTGGCAGCGAAACCAGGGTGGCACCGTGCTCCACCAGCGCAATGGCCAGTCCATCGGCCTGCCCCGGGGGCCGGGTGACGACGACGCGCCTCCCCGCCAGCCCCGGCGGCACGCGGGCCGCCTCCAGGATGCGGTCTGCCCCGGCGGCGAGTGCCTCGGCGGCGAGGCGGCGGCCGAGCTCGTGGGCAACCCCATCGCCGCTGACGCGGACCACGTCGTCGCCGTCCAGGGACGAGACCAGGGCCCGCAGCCGGACCCGGTCATCGTCGACGACCTCGGCCAGTGCCGCCACCGGTGCGGTGCACCCCGCACCGAGGGCATCGAGGAATCCCCGCTCGGCACTGGTGGTGGCCCGGGCTGCGGGATCGTCGATGGCGGCGAGCAGGTGCAGCATGGCGTCGTCGCCCTGGCGGCATTGCACGCCCAGGGCACCCTGCCCGGGGGCGGGGAGGACGGTGTCGAGCGCGAGCCACTCCGAGACCTGGCCCTCCAGCCCGAGCCGCATGATCCCGGCGGCGGCGAGGACCACCGCGTCGTAGTGGCCCTGGCGCACCTTGGCGATGCGGGTGTCGACGTTGCCACGAATCGAGCGCACCACCAGGTCGGGGCGCACGGCACGGAGCTGGGCGGTGCGCCGCAGGCTGCTGGTACCCACCACGGCGCCCGCGGGCAGGGTGTCGAGCGTGAGGCCATCGCGGGAGACGAGACAGTCGCCAACGTCCTGGCGCAGGCAGACGGCACCGAGGACGGTCCCTGGAGCATCGACCGTTGGGAGATCCTTGAGCGAGTGCACCGCCACATCGATGGTGCCGGCACGCAGCGCCTCTTCGAACTCGGCGGTGAACAGACCCTTTCCCCCGATCTCCGACAGCGGCTCGCCGCTGGCCTGGGTGCGGTCGCCGCGGGTCACCATCGGCCGCACCTCCCATTTGAGCCCGGGCCAGGCAGCGGCGAGGAGCCGGCAGACCCGTTCCGCCTGGGCCCGGGCCAGGGCCGAGCCTCGGGTGCCGACGACCACCGCCCTCGGCTGGGTGGCGACATCGCCGATGCCGAACAGCTGGCGGGCAGCGGTGGTGATGGCGTCAGGCTGGCCATTGCCGGCCCGCAGCCGCAGCTGCACCGTCGGCTCGTGCAGCACCTTGTTGACCAGGGATCGGGAGAGTTGGCCGATGCGGCGGGCGATGTCGGGATCGACGTCGCCGAGGTGGCGCAGCGTGCGGTCGAGCTCGTGGC
This sequence comes from Acidimicrobiia bacterium, assembly GCA_013695075.1. GTDB lineage: Bacteria > Actinomycetota > Acidimicrobiia > Spongiisociales > UBA5794 > JACDBE01. The sequence continues at coordinate 6,515 of JACDBE010000003.1, read as the reverse complement.
GTCGGGTCTCCTCGGCCCGCTGCCGGATGGCGGCCACCAGAGGCTCCACCTCGAGCTGGTGGTAGCGCCGGGTGAAGGCCTCGACCTCCTCGCCCACGATGGCCTCCACCCGAGGTACCTCGGCAAACCGGGCGGTCATCGCTTCGGAGACACCGATCCGTAGGTCGTCCACGTCGAAGAGCCGGGCGCCAGGTACCAGGCCGACGCCGCGCTCGACGTCGGCGGGCACGGCCACGTCGATCACCACCAGTGGCCGGTCGGGGCGGCGGGCCATCGCTTCCTCCACCGCCGCCGTGCTCACCACCGGTGTCTGGGAAGCGGTGGCGGTGACGGCGAGGTCCGCCCAGGCGAGGGCGTCGACCAGCTCGTCCAGCCCGAATGCCGCAGCCTGAAAGCGTGGCGCCGTCGCCACCGCTCGCTCCCTGCTCCGATTGACCAGGGCGACCTCGGAGATCCCCCGCCTGGTGATCGCCTCCAGGGTCTGCACACCGATCCTGCCGGCGCCGACGACGAGGGCCCGCTTGCCGTCCAGATGACCGAGAACGCTGTCGGCCAGCGCCAGCGCCATGGAGCTGGCCGTTGCCGGGTTGGACCCGATCGCCGATTCCGTCCGCGCCCGCCGGCCGGCACCGATGGCGGTGCGGAAGACCAACGACAGCACCGCGCCGACGGTTCCGGCAGCGGCTGCGGCCGTCAAAGCGTCTCCGACCTGTCCCAGAACCTCGGACTCGCCGAGAACCAGCGAATCGAGCCCCGAGGCCACCCTGGCCAGGTGACGGGTGACGTCACCGCCGGTGTGGACGTAGAGGTGATCCACCAACAGCTGGCGCTCGGTGCCGTGGCTCTCCGCCAGGGCGGTGATCAGCTCGTGGCGGGCGTCGTCGACGCCGTCGACCAGGTATGCATAGAGCTCGACGCGGTAGCAGGTGGAGAGGACGGCGTGCTCGGCGACCGCCGGGCAGCGCGTCGCCCCTAGCCCCAGCGATCCGAATCGCGAGCGCAACTCGACGGGGGCCGTGCGGTGGCTGAGTCCGAGGCAGACAAGGCGATCCACGTGGTCGCACTGTACCGGAGCCGGTCCGAACAGCCGCCGCCACCCCATGGAAGCGGCATCAGGACAGTTCTCTAGGTTGGCGCTTCACCCTCCTCGGGGCGTTGGGCGTGGATGCGGCCCTCGGTGCCGCGCAGCGACAAACCGGTACCGGCGCCGTAGCGCACCCGCACCATCTCGGCCAGGATGGACACGGCGACCTCGGCTGGTTGCTCGGCGCCGATGTCGATGCCGATGGGGGCGTGGATCCGGGCGATCTCCTCGTCGGACCAGCCCTCGGCGCGCAGCCGCTCCACCCGCATGGCGGCGGTGCGCCTGCTTCCCAGCGCCCCGATGTAGCGCACCGGTGACCGCCGCACCATGGGGAACACCGGGTCCTCGAACCGGGCGTCGTGGCTGAGCAGGACGATGTAGGTGCGGGCGTCGAGTTCGGTGCTGGCGAAGACGGCGTCGGGCCAAGCGACGATGAGCTCGTCGACGCCGGGGAATCGCTCGGCGGTAGCCCAGGTCTTGCGGGCGTCGGCCACCACCACCCGGAATCCCAGCTCCGGAGCCATCCTGGCGAGCGGCTGGGCGATGTGGCCAGCACCGAAGATGATCAGCCGGGGCTGGGGGGCGATGGTCTCGATGAACACCTGACGGTCGCCGTAGCCCAGGGTGCGGTTCTGCTCACGCCGCATCAGCATCACCGCATCGGCAGCGACATCGGCGACCAAACCGTCGGGGAGGTGACCGGCGATCACCGCACCCCGCTCGTCGAGCAACGACTTGGCCCCGGTGTCAGGACCCTCAACGATGGTGGTGACTGCCCCGAGCTGTTCCGCCTCGATGAGCCGAGCCAGGTCGCCGGCGAGCGGGGTCACCACTTCTCGATGAACACCTGGATGGTGCCCCCGCAGGTCAACCCGACCTCGAAGGCCTCGTCATCGGCGATCCCGTAGGTGACCAGCCGGGGCTCCCCGGTCGCCAGCACCTCGGCGGCGTGCAGAGCCACGTCGTTCTCGACGCAGCCGCCGCTGACCGACCCCTCCAGGTCGCCGGAGGACGACACCAGGAAGCGGGAGCCCTCTGGCCTGGGTGCCGACCCCATCACCCGCACCACGGTGGCGACGGCGACATCCTTGCCTTCATCGCTCCAGCGCCGGTAGATGTCGAGATCGTCCTTCATGGCGCCCCCTCACGTCTGGGCCGTGATATCGACTCTAGGAGACGCACGACGGCGGCGGCGCGTGGCCATGGCGGACCGGGGTAGTCGGCGGCGGTGTACGTCGGCAGTCCATTTCGGCGGCCCACTTCGTGGCGGCAGAATCCAACGCCGATGGCGGCCACGCCGACAACACCCGTCAGGTCATCACCATCACACGTCGGTGCCGCGGCACCGACTCCAGAAGGCGCACCACGCTGGCGAGGTCGACGATGGTGGCCGCGGGGAGGAAGTCGTCGACATAGGGCAGCACCGTGCGCAGCCCTCGGGTCTCGGGGGCGAACCCGGGACGGCCTGCATGCGGGTTGAGCCAGATGACCCGGTGCACCGAACGGGCGAACCGGGCCATCTCGCGGTCGAGCAGCTCGGCATCGCCGGTGTCCCAGCCGTCGGAAATGATGAGCCCGATCGCACCGCCACCGGTGACCCGGCGGCTCCAGTCGCGGTTGAACCGCTCCAGCATCTCCCCGATCCGGGTACCCCCCGACCAGTCGGGGACGGCGGCGCCCACCCGGTGCAGCGCCGCCTCCGGCTCGCGCAGCTTCAGATCCCTGGTGATGCGGGTGAGCCGGGTGGCAAAAACGAACGTCTCCACCCGCGCCACCCGCCCCTGGGCGGCGTGGGCGAACACCAGCAGCATCTCGGTGTAGCGCTCCATCGATCCGCTGACATCGGCCAGGATCACCAGCGGCCGGCGGCGTCGCTTGCGCCTGGACATCTCGATGGGGAGCAGGTCGCCCTCGGGTCGGTGCATGGCGCCCAACGTACGCCGCATATCCGGGCGGGTGCCGGCGCCCAGGCCCCATCGCCGTGACCACCTGTCCGCCGGTCGCCACACCATGCGGGCGATGAGCCGGCGCACGTCCTCGCGCTCGGTGACGTCCAGCGAGGCGAAGTCACGGGTGGCGAGTCGCTCCTCGTACGACCCGCCAAGCGTCTCGGCGACCTGTTCCTCGGCGGCGCCCTCACCCGGAGGGGCGCCGCGGGGGCGGAGGACGGGGACGCTCAGGTGCAGGTCCTTTGCCTCGGCACCGGGACGCGGCAACACCACCTCATCGCCGATGGCCACCCCCGACCCGAAGAAGACCTCGAAGGCCCGGTCGAACACCGGGCGTTGCGCGGTGCGGGTGATCACCGCCGCCCGCAACGCCAGGTACAGGTCGTGGCGCGAACCGAACCCGACCACGTCGACGACTTCGGCCAACTCCGCCGCCGTGCCCGGTCCCAACGGCAACCCGTACGCCCGCAGGTAGCGCACGAAGTGCACCATGTTGGCCGTGATCGCCGGCGAGGCCGGCCGGCCGCCCCTAACCCAGCGCCGATTCGACGAGCTCGTCGACACCGAGCGCCCTCACCCTGGCAATGTCCTCCTGGTACTTGAGCACGACTCCCAGGGTGTCATCGACCACCGGCACCGTCAGCTCGTGCTCGCCGAGCACGGTCAGCGCCGCCGCCCAGTCGAGAGTCTCGGCGACCCCGGGGGGTTTGAACAGATCCAGGGTGCGCAGCCGCTGCATGGTGGCGGCCAGCTGGCGAGCGAGCCGTTCGGGCACGTCTGGTGCCCGTCGCTCCAGGATCGTCAGCTCCCTGGCAAAGTCGGGGTAATCGATCCAGTGGTACAGGCAGCGGCGTTTGAGTGCGTCGTGTATCTCCCGGGTGCGGTTGGATGTGATCACCACCAGCGGTCGCTCCACGGCCCGCACCGTCTCCACCTCCGGGATGGTCACCTGGAAGTCGGACAACAGCTCCAGCAGGTAGGCCTCGAATTCCTCATCGGCCCGGTCGAGCTCGTCGATGAGCAGTACCGACAGGCGCCCGGCGGCGCCGTGCTCGATAGCCTGGAGCAGGGGACGGGCCACCAGGTAGTCGCGAGACATGATGTCGCCCACCTCGGGATGGGACCCGTCGTGGCGGGCCTCGATCAGCCGGATCGCCAGCATCTGGCGGGCGTAGTCCCACTCGTACAGCGCCTGGGACACGTCGAGACCCTCGTAGCACTGCAGCCGGATGAGGTCGGCACCGACGATGGAGGCCAGGGTCTTGGCTACCTCGGTCTTGCCCACCCCGGCCTCTCCCTCGAGGAACAGCGGGCGGCGCAGCTGCATGGCGAGGTGGATAGCCATGACCAACGAGCGGTCGGCGACGTAGCGCTCGGCGTGCAGCGCCGACTGCAACGCCTCGATGGTTGCCGGGATCACCGGCTGCAGGCTACCTGTGGTGCGAACCGCAGGGGTTGAGACGGATCACGCCGGCTCCGGCGGTGGTGGTGCCTCGAGGCCGGCGACGATCTGGTCGACCTGGAGTTGGGTGTCGTCGATGCGCTGCCGGCACAGCCGGATCAGCTCGGCGGCCCGCCTCACCTTGGTGGCCAGCAGGTCGACATCGACCTCCTCGGCCTCGATCTCGGCGAGGATGGCCTCCAGTTCCTCCATGGCCTGGCGGTACCCGATTTCGGTCACGCCTGCCGTCCTTCCACAACGCTGTCTACATCGCCACCGGCGGTGGTGGTGACCAGCCGATCGCCAGCGGCGACCTCGGCCGGGGAACGCACCAGCGTGCCGGAAGCGGTGCGGGTCACCGACCAGCCCCGGGCCAGGATACGGTCGGGGTCGTGGACCTTGGTGAGGGTTTCCAGGGTCGCCACCCGGCGCCGCTGTTCGGACACGACCCGTGGGGCGATGAGGCGCAGCCGGCTCGATGCGGTGGCAACGTTGCCGGCGGCGGTGTCGATGCGACCCGAGGCGACGACCGCCACCGCCTTCCTCGCCGTCGCCACCCGGCTGGCCTGATGGCGCAGGGTGACCAGCGGAGCCCGGCCGAGGCGGGTTGCGGCCCGATGCAGAGACATCTGGTGGGCGGCGAATCGGGCGGTCGCCACCGCCCGGAGCCGGTGGGCCCTGGCATCGAGCCTGGCCCGGGCCCGCAGCCCGGTCCGTTCGGCGGCACGGCGCACTCCGGCGTCGGCGGCGGCAAACCGTTCGGCGAAGTCCCGCACCATGCCGACCACCAGTTGCGCGCACGCCGTGGGCGTCTTGGTGCTGTGGGCCGCCACCCGGTCGGTCACCGTGTCGTCGATTTCGTGCCCGATGCCGGTGATCACAGGGAAGGGAGCCGTGGCCACCGCTCTCGCCACCGGCTCGGAGTCGAACACCGCCAGGTCGGTCTGGGCGCCGCCTCCCCTGATCACCGCCACCAGATCGGGCCGGTGCGACCGGAGCGCCGCCAGGGCGGCGACGATGGAGTCGGCGGCGCCGGCGCCCTGGACGGCGGCGTGGCTCTCCAGCACCATGAACCCGAACCCGCTGCGGCGCAGCTCGTCGACGAAGTCGGCGTGGGCGGCGCTGCGCAGGCTGGTGACCACCCCGATGCGGTGGGGCGCCACCGGCAGCTCCAGCTGGATCTGGGCATCGAGCAGCCCGTCGGCGGACAGACGCTCCAGCAGGGCGCGGCGGTCGGCGGCCAGGCGACCCAGGGTGTACTCGGTGTCGATCCATTGCATCCGCAGCTGGACCAGCCCCCGCCCAGACTGATAGCTGACCACTCCCCGGATCCGAACCTGCATCCCGTCCTCGATGCGGCCTGCCGACACCCGCACCAGCGCCCGGTTCACCGCCTGCCTGTCGGTGGAGAACAGGACCACGGGTAGCTGGGCGGCACCGACGGCGCCGGCATCGACCAGCGAGAAGTAGACATGACCGCTCGCTGCCCGGCTCAGGTTGCGGATCTCCCCGCTGACCCACACCGAGTCGGGCAGGGCTCGACCAATGGCCCTGGTGATGACCCGGTTGATCTCGGTGACGGTGTAGGTCGCCTCCACCCGCCGACGGTACCAGCCGCTCCGTCACGGCTCAGATGCCAGCAGCGCATCCCGATGGTTGGTTTGAGGCCCTCTCCGGCGGGAAAGGTGCAGGTACTCAGGGAGGTGCCCGGTGGAGCTGACAGATCAGGCCATGCGAGGGCGAGTGGTGGGTGCTCGCGGCCGGGCACCTGCGGACCACGGCGTTGGCAGGGTGTGCGGTTTCAAGAGCTGCTATACCCAGCTGGCCCGATACAACGCTGCGGCGATGTGCTACCGACACGCCACCCCCCGTTTCCCCCGGCTACGCGAGCGCCTCGGCTGAGGCGGGTCTGGCCTGTCAACGCCGGTCGAAAACTGCGCGGGGGTCGCCGGTCGAAAGTTGCGCGGTCAGCGTGACTTTTTGGGGGGCACCTCCTTGGCGCGGTTCTTGAGCCGGTAGCTGTCGCCTTGGAGCACGATGA
>JACDBE010000308.1 GCA_013695075.1 Acidimicrobiia bacterium | reverse complement strand
GAGGTGATGAGCGACTGCAGCACCGACACGATCCAGCGGTCCAGCTCATGGCGTTCCTCCAAGGGCGGCGCCGCCGCCAGGTCTTCGGCCGTGATCCCGTCGGCCTCAGCGAAGGTGGTGAAGAAGGAGAAGGCGTTCCACAGCGGCAGCAGCACGCTGCGGACGTAGGAGCGCACCCCGCTCTCGGAGAACCGCAGGGGCTCGCCGCGCACCAGCGGAGAGTCGATGAGGTAGGCGCGCAGGGCATCCGCCCCGAACCTCTCCAGCATGGCTTCCGGATCGGGATAGTTCCGCAGTCGCTTCGACATCTTGCGCCCGTCCTCGGCCAGGACCAGCCCGGTGACCACGCAGTTGCGGAACGGCACCTCGTCGAACAGGGCCGCGGCCAGCACCACCAGGGTGTAGAACCATCCCCGGGTCTGGTCGAGGCCCTCGGCGATGAAGTCGGCGGGGAAGCGCCGGGCGAACCGCTCCTGGTTCTCGAACGGGTAGTGGATCTGGGCGTACGGCATCGAACCGGACTCGAACCAGCAGTCGAGCACCTCAGGTACCCGCACCATGGTCCCGTCGCCGCGGTCGCAGGGGAAGGTGACCGGGTCGACGGCGTCGCGGTGCATGTCATCCAGCCACACCCCGGAACGTTCCTTCAACTCGGCGCGGGAGCCGATGCACACCCGGTGATCGCACCGGTCGCATACCCACACCGGGATGCAGCTCCCCCAGTAGCGGTTGCGGCTCACCGCCCAGTCACGGGCGTCGCCCAACCAGTTGCCGAACCGCCTGCTGCCGACCACCTCGGGCACCCACCGGATGGTCCCGTTGAGCTCCACCATGCGTTGGCGGAACGTCTCCACGGCGACAAACCAGGTGGGGATGGCCTTGTAGATGAGTGGAGTGTCGGTGCGGTAGCAGAAGGGGTAGGCGTGGACGACCCGCTCGTTGCGGAGGAGGGCCCCGGAACGCTCCAGCAGGTCCACCAGCACCGCATCGGCGTCCTTTATGTTCATCCCGGCCACCTCGGGGACCCGGTCGGTGAACGCGCCCTGAGCGTCCACCGGGTCGACGACGATGTCGAGACCAGCATCCTGGAAGGCGGTGAAATCGGCCTCGCCGAAGGCGGGTGCCAGGTGCACCAACCCGGTGCCCTCCTCGGTGGTGGCCGCCGCCAGCGGCATGACCCGGAACGCCCCAAGTTCGGCCATGTCGGCAAAGTGGGGGAACACCGGCCGGTACCGGGCCCCCACCATGGCCTCCCCGGCGGTGCGGGCGAGGACAGCCGGGGCATCGAATACGACGCCGGCCAGCTCGGCCGCCACCCAGGCACGGTGGTCGCCATCGGCAACCGCCACGTACTCGATGCCAGGGCCCACCCCCACCCCCAGGTTGGCGGGGAGGGTCCACGGGGTGGTGGTCCACACCAGTAGTCGGTCGCCGGGTCGCACCGGCCCCGAACCGGTGACCACCTCGAGCCGGACCGTCACCGATGGGTCGTCGACGTCGCGGTACCCGCCCAGGTTCACCTCGAAGTTCGACAGCGGCGTCACCGCTCCCCACGAGTAGGGGAGCACCTTGAAGGAGTGGTACACCAGCCCCTCGTCCCACAACCTGCGGAAAACCCACCACACCGTCTCCATGAAGTCGGGATCCATGGTGCGGTAGTCGTTCTCGAAGTCGACCCAGCGCCCCACCCGGGTGGTGATGGTTTCCCACTCGGCGGCGGCATGCTCCACCAGGGCGCGGCAGGCGGCGTTGTAGCGGTCGATGCCGTAGGCGGCGATCTCCACCGGCCCGGAGATGCCCAGCTTCCGCTCCACCTCCATTTCGACGGGGAGCCCATGGGTGTCCCATCCGAAACGCCGCTCCACCCGGTGGCCCCGCATCGTCCAGTAGCGGGGGACTACGTCCTTGATCACCGCCTGCAGCAGGTGCCCGTAGTGCATGGTCCCGGTGGCGAAGGGCGGCCCGTCGTAGAAGGTGTACTCGGATTCGGCGGGTCGGCGGGAGACGGACCGGTGGAAGGCATCGGACTCGCCCCACAGTGCCAGCATCCGGTGGTCCAGCTCGGGCAGGTCCACATCGGGGGCTACCCGGGTGAACAGGGGTGTGGTGGCGTCGTTCACAACTGGCTACCTCGGGCAGTGCTGTCGGGCCGGCAGGGCTGGCGGCGGCGGAAGGCCGGGATGGTAATCGGGGATACCAGGGCGGCAGTCACCTTGTTTCGCCCGAAAGGCTTGAAATCCTGTTGGTGGTATCGTCGCCTGCCCCCAAGGAGAGGTCGCGTGGCCCGCAAGCTCGCCCCGTCGACGATGGCCAAGCTTCGAGCACGACTCGAGGATGAGCAAGCGCGACTCGAGGGTGTCATCGACGAGTTCGACAAGCAGCGGGAACAGAGCCGTCTCGCCGAGA
>JACDBE010000305.1 GCA_013695075.1 Acidimicrobiia bacterium | reverse complement strand
CATCGCATTGCGATGGAAATCGCTCAAAGTTTGCTCGACCGCCAGCTCTGGCGGGCCTCGGCCAGGTCCTGCGGGGTGTCGATGCTGCGCCACGATCGACCGTCCTCGCCCCACGATCGCCAGGCCGGCTCGGTGACCTCGGTGGTGTCCACGCCGTCGAGTAGCCGCTGCAGCGGCGGGTTGGGGTCGGCGGCGGCGAGGCGCTCCAGCACTGGGTAGCAGGCATGACGGTAAATGGCACAGGTGGCCTGGCGACGGCCGGCGACCGGCACCACGGCGTCCCCCGGCAACCCCAGCAGGCGACCCAACAAGGCCGCATCCACCCATGGTTGATCGGCGCCGACCAACACCACGTCGTGGCCCGGCCAGCGCCGCAACACCGCCAGCAACCCGGCGGCGGGTCCGGCCACTCCCGGCGGGTCGAGTACCGAATCCACACCGTCGACGAGGCGTCCCGCCACCACCACCCGATCGACAGGGGATGCAGCCGCGGCGGCGGTCACGTGCTCGAGCAGGGGTCTTCCCGCCAGGTCCAGGGTCGGCTTGTCCGCTCCCATCCGGGTGGCGGCTCCGCCGGCGAGCACCACCCCCACCACCGGGGCGTCCTCGCTCGCCGCCAGCTCCAGCGCCAGGAAGCGGGCGCAGGCGAGCGGGTTGTCCCGGTACCGCACGGTGTCTACGAACCCCAGCGACTCGTACAGGGCGTTGGCCTCCGGCATGGAGGCGGTGTCGGTGTCGAGCACCAGCCGGGTGGCGCCGAGGCGGCGCGCGGCGGCCACCGCATGGAGGGCCAGCCGGCGCCCGACGCCGACCCCCCTGGCGGCGGGACGGAGGTACATCCGCTTCAGCTCGGCGAGCCGGTCGCCGATGAGCCGCACCCCGACGACACCCACCGCATCGCCGGGCTGGCGCTCGGCGAGGAACAGCGCTCCCCGGTCGCCACCGTACTCGGCGGCGAGATCCGCCAACTCGGCGTTGATGTCCTGGAAGTCGAGGATGAACGGCAGCGATGCCACGTACTCCCCGACCATGATGGCGGCGGCGTCATGGTCGGCGGCGGTGACCGCCAGCCGCACGGTGACGGCGTTCATCCGCCCAATCTACGGCGGAGGCCAGGTGGCTCAGACCAGGCGGACGGTGCGTTCTCCGGCGCCGACGCCACCGATCACCATGGCCTCATGCCCGAAACCCGCCAGGGCGGCGATGGTTGCCTGCACCCGCGCCGGCGGGGTTACGACTACGAACCCGATCCCCATGTTGAACACGGCGAACATCTCGTCGCCGGTGACGTCGCCGAGATCGGCGATGGAACCAAACACCGCCGGAGGCTCCCAGCAACCGGTGTCGATGATCGCCTCGCACCCGCCGGGCAGCACCCGCACGAGGTTCCCGGCGAGACCGCCGCCGGTGATGTGCGCAAGCCCGGAGGGTCGGTGCGCCGCCACCAGGGCAACGATCGCCGGGGCATAGATCACCGAGGGTGCTAGCAGGGTTGCGGCGAGGGTGCCCGCGCCGCCCGGCATCGGATCGTCCAGGGCGAGCCGGTCGAGCACGACGCGGCGTACCAGCGAGAAGCCGTTGCTGCGCAAATTGGGTGAGGCCACCCCGACGATGACATCACGGGGGGCGATGCCACTGCCATCGATCTGCTCGCCCTCTTCGACGATGCCGAGGGCGGTGCCGGCCAGGTCGAACCGGTCCGCCTCCATAACCCCGGGATGCTCGGCGGTCTCCCCACCGAGGAGCGCCACCCCGGCGGCGGCACAGGCGGCGGCGACCGAACCGACCAAAGTGGCCACCACCTCGACGTCGATGGATCCCACCGCCAGGTAGTCGGTCATCGCCAGGGGACGGGCGCCGGCGGCGGCCACGTCGTCGACGCACATGGCGACCAGGTCCCACCCCAGACCGTCGAGGCGACCGGCCAGCCGGGCGATCTCGGCCTTGGTGCCGACGCCATCGGTGGCCATCATCAGCACCGGGTTGCCATAACCGGCGGGGAGCCGCAGCCCGGCGGCAAACCCACCAAAACCGCCCACGACGGAGTCGTCCCAGGTGGCGGTGACGGCGTCACCGATACGGTCGACGACCGCGTCGGCGGCGGCCAGGTCGACCCCGGCCTGGCGATAGGTTGCCATCAGGTGCGTTCGAGCACGTACTTGTCGCCGGCGGTGCCGACGTCGGTGGGGTAGTCCCCCGACAGGCAAGCGGTGCAGAAGCCGTCGACCCCGGTGGCCCCGATCAGGGCGTCCAGCTCCAGATAGCCCAGCGAATCGACCTCGAGGAACTCCCGGATCTCCTCGACGGTCCGGTCGGCGGCCAACAGCGTGTCGCGATCCCCGGTGTCCATGCCGTAGTGGCATGGCCAGCGGTACGGGGGTGAGGAGATGCGCAGGTGGATCTCGGCAGCGCCGGCGTGGCGCACCATCCGCACCAGCTGGCGGGTGGTGGAGCCGCGGACGATGGAGTCGTCCACCATGACGATGCGGCGACCGGCGAGCACCTCGGGTATCGGGTTCAGCTTCATCCGGATCCCCTGGTCCCGCATCGATTGCGTCGGCTGGATGAAGGTGCGGCCCACGTAGCGGTTCTTGACCAGGGCATCGGCGTAGGGGATGCCGCTGCGGGCGGCGAAACCCTGGGCGGCAGGGATGCCGCTCTCCGGCACCGGGACCACGATGTCGGCGGCCACCGGTGCCTGCTCCGCCAGCCGATAGCCCATCTGGCGGCGAGCGGCGTGTACGTTGCGCCCCTCCAGCGACGAATCCGGTCGGGCGAAGTACACGAACTCGAACAAGCACAGCCGTCGCTCGACCTCGGCAAATGGCCATCGGGAGCGCACCCCCGACCCGTCGATGACCAGCACCTCTCCCGGTTCGACCTGGCGGACGAAGCTGGCGCCGATGATGTCCAGGGCGGCGGTCTCGGAGGCGATGACCCACCCCTCCCGCAACCGACCGAGGCACAGCGGGCGGAAGCCGTGCGGATCGCGCAGCGCCACCAGCGTGCTGCGGTCCATGATCGCCAGGCTGAAAGCACCCTCGAAGCCGGTGATGGTGTCGACCACCGCCCGCTCCAGGTCGCACCCGTCGGCCATGGCGGTGGCGATGGCCTCGGTCATCAGGTCGGAATCCGAGGTGGCGAACAGCCTGCCGATGTCGGCAGCGAGCCGGGCGGTGTTGGTCAAGTTCCCGTTGTGCGCCAGGGCGATCCCGTTGTCGCCCACCTGGCGGTACACCGGTTGGGAGTTGGCCCATACCGACGAGCCGGTGGTGGAGTAGCGGGTGTGCCCGATGGCGACCCCACCCTCCAGGGTGGCCAGCGTGGGTTCGTCGAAGACCTGGGCGACCAGGCCCAGGTCCTTGAACACGGTGACGGTCTCGCCATCGGCGACGGCAATGCCGGCGCTCTCCTGGCCGCGGTGTTGCAGGGCGTACAGCCCGAAGTAGGTGAGGCGCGCCGTCTCCTCGCCGGGCGCGAACACACCGAACACCCCACAGGCCTCACCGGGGCGCTGCACCAGGATGGGTGACTCCGCCACCAAGGGATTGTACTGCCCCGGGCCACCGCCGAGGTTCTATCCGGCGATGACCGTCTAGCCGGCGATGACCAGGGCGATCAGCCCGACGAGAACGGTCCCGGCTATCACCATGCGCCGCGCCACGGCGTCGGCACGGCCGACGGCGAGACTGGACCACAGTGCCGACACCGCAACGCCGGTGACCAAACCACCGACGTGGGCCCGCCAGTCGATGTTGGGGATGAGCAGGGGGAGGGCGAGGTTGATGACCAGGATCACCCCCAGTTGGTTGAGCAGGTACCGGCCGCCGGCCGACTGGCGCAGCCGGTAGGCGACGAACAGCCATGCCCCGAACAGCCCGAAGATGGCCCCGGAGGCCCCCACCGCGATCTGGTTGTCGGGACCGAGCAGAAACGAGGCGGCCCCACCCCCCGCCGCCGCCGCCAGGTACAGCAGGGCGAACGGTACCGAACCCACCTTGCTCTCTAGCTCCGGGCCAAACAGGTACAGGGCGTACATGTTGAACAGCAGGTGCATCAGCCCGCCGTGGAGGAAGGCGGCGGTAAGCACCCGCCACCACTCCCCGTCGGCGATGACGGGGTTGACGGAGGCGAAGCGCCGCAACAGCTCGATCTCCGCCGAGGGCACCAGCAGCGCCACCGCCGCCAGGGCGACGCAGACGCCGATGATGGTCATCGATACCGGAGCGCTCTCGAAGCGGCTGCGGCGGGCTTGGCGACGCACGTCGACGATGCGGTGCCGACCGTCGGGGCGGGCGCACTCGGGGCACTTCTGACCGACGGCGGCGTCGATGGAGCAGTCCACACATATGGGCCGCCCGCAGCCGGCACAGCTCAGGCGGGTCGCCCGGTCGGGGTGGCGGTAGCAGACGGTTGCGGGGGCTTCCTGAGTCACCGGGACGACGCTACCGGCCCCGCCGCGGTATCGGGACGTTGCGTTCCGGTTCCATCAGCCCACGTAGCATCGCCGGTCATGGCGGTCGACACCCGGGCCCGGTTGTGGTTTGCGGTGACGGCCCTGGTGGTGATCGTCGGCATCGTCATCCAGGTGCAGGTCGCCATGGACAAAACCGCCGGGGTCTTCGACACGCCGACGAAACGGGCACTCAACGTCTTCGCCTTCTTCACCATCCAGTCCAACATCATCGTGGCGATCACCACCGGCATGCTGGCCGCCGGAGTGACCCGACCATCGACCACGCAGCGCGTGCTCCGGCTCACCGGAGTGGTGGCCATCACCATCACCTT